>DERU01000239.1:0-121 GCA_002361095.1 Lachnospiraceae bacterium UBA3332 | reverse complement strand
AATATATTTGGTAATTGCCATTCCAAGACCGGAACCTTCCGTCTTATTGACCTGTGCGTTCTTTTCACGGGTGAAGGTATCGAAAATACTTCTTTGAAACTCTTCGGACATGCCGATTCCG
>DERU01000066.1 GCA_002361095.1 Lachnospiraceae bacterium UBA3332 | reverse complement strand
CCTCTGCCGCCATTGGGGCTGAACGGTTACAGGTTCCTAACAAAATAGTTGCAAAATGGGTTGCCATTTTTGGGATATTTGCGTATACTAGGAATAGATTTATGCTTTCGGCCTAACAGGAACGTGAGGATCTGGCCTTTCACAAAGACAGCTATAAGCGCCTGTTTTGCCGCTTAAAGTGCAAACTTAACAGTGGGGCGGATTTTCCGTCCCATTTTTATAACGCAGGGGCCGTATGGCTCGTTAGGGGGATACGGCATGACAGCCGGGAAGTGAAGCAAAAGCTTGGCATCGTTTTGGATGACGGCCATTTTTATGAGGATATGGGGCTTCAAAAGATGAAAAATCTGATTGCGCCTCTGTATTCGGCGTGGGATGAACGTGCATATGCGTATTATCGGCAGAGATTTGGGCTGACGGAGGATAAAAAAATAGGGGAACTGTCAAGGGGGATGCGGGTGAAATATGCCCTTGTGCTTGCCCTTTCCCACATGGCGGAAATCCTGGTTTTGGACGAGCCTGCCGCAGGACTGGATCCGTTGGCGCGAAGGGAACTGATGGAGATTTTAGGGAATCTTGTCAAAAAGGAGAAAAAACGGTTTTTTTGTCCACCCATATCACGTCCGATCTCGAAGAAACAGCGGATTACCTGATCTTTTTGTTTGCGGTAAAGCGCCCACCATAGAGGATGTATTTTTTCATTATACGGGGAGGCTTTCCTGATGCGGTCAAATCTGTGGAATTTTGCGAGAATGCAGCTGGAGTCATTAAGTCATATCGTTTGGCTGCAGTTGTTGGGCGTTTTGCTGTATCCCGTTTTTTTTACGCAGCAAAATGCCCAAAACGATATGGCCAATATTTTGACGCTAGCCACCGGGTTTGTGATGCTGGCTTATTTGATTATCAGGAATTTTGCGTTTAACGATGCAAGATACAAGACGCCGCTTTTGTTTGGCATTCTTCCCGTTTTGCCCAAAACCGTTTTGGCGGCAAGGTGGCTGGTCGTTTATCTGTTTTGTTTTGCCGCTGCGATGCCATTGGTTTTGGCCTCCCATATATTGCATCTGCTCAGGCCCGAATGGTTTGCGGCGATACCGGTGCGGATTCTGCCTTTTGGCCTGCTGCTTGCGGCTGTTTTGAGCAATGCCGCCTGCTATAAGGGATGCCTGCGATTTTATGAGGCCAAACTGTTACCGTAGAACGCACACTTTTTTAAAAAGAACTTGCCCCTGGCGGGGACAGAATTTATAATAAGGATTTGGGAGGGTGTGTATGATTCAGATCGGGATTTGCGACGACGAACCGCCCCTGCTGCAAAAAATGGAGGAGTTTGTGCGGGATTTTTGTGTCCAAAGCCATGTTTTTGCGGTGGTACGTGTTTTTGAGAAAAGCCGCGCGCTTTTCTATGAAATAGAGGACGGAACCTGTTTCGATCTTCTGTTGTTGGACATTGAGATGCCGGATATGGGTGGGATGGAACTGGCGGCGTGTGTCAGGAACCGTCTGCCGGAGGCACTGGTGATTTTTATCACTTCCCATTTGGAGTACGCGCTGGATGCCTATGAACTTTCCGTGTTCCGTTATATTCCCAAAGCCGATCCGGACGGGCGGCTTTTGTGCGCGCTGTCGGATGCCGTCAAGCGCATTGAGGTGCAGCGGCAGGCATCCTATCTCATTCAGAACCAGAGCCGCATAGAAAGGATTCCACTCAAAAATCTGCTTTATATCGTTCATGAAGGGAAAAACGCATTGTTTGTGACGGATTTGGAGGAAGGGCAGGGAGGCAAAACGCGCAGCTACAAGGTGCGTAAATCCCTGCAGCAGGTTTACGGGGAATTGGGTGCGGCAGAGTTTTTGTTTATCGACCGGGGATGTATCGTGAATCTTTCCCAGATTATGAGCGTGCGGGAGAAGGACTGCATTTTGCGGGACGGCACGAAGCTGGCGGTCAGCCAGAACCGGATGCAGGAACTCAAGGCAAGGCTTTTGGAATTTTGGAAATGGCATCTTTGAGGGAAAGACTGAACATTAGAATTCCCAATCCGCACGTTTGTGTCTGCGCGGCGTTCACAGACGTGGGAGCCATGTATGGCTTTGTGCGATAAAGCCGCGCAGAAATGTGAAAAGGGATGAAAAAAGCGGCGGATATAAACGGCATGTGGAGCCGGCAATATGAGATTTTACAGCAGGCATACCGGGAGAACGCCATTCTTTTCCACGATTTGGATCATCATCTGCAGACGATCGGGCAGCTTGCAAGCCGGGGGGAATGCGGGAAAATTTTGGATTATATTGCAAAGATTTCCGCACCGGTACAGGAACTGTCCAAGGTTTGGTGGACGGGGATCGGAATTGTGGATGCGGTTCTCAACGGGAAGCGGGAGGCCGCCCTGGGCAAAGGATACAACATGGAAATTGACGCGGAACTTCCCGCCAATACGGGTATAGATGCGGACGATTTCTGTACCCTTCTATCGAATTTGCTGGATAACGCCATCGAATCCATGGACAGGCAGAAAGAGGGAAAAAATGCCGGGCCGATCTGTGTGCGTCTGCGGCGGATTCATCACTTCCTTATAATACAGGTGCGCAATCCCTATACAGGGCCGGCCGGGCGCAGGCGGGGGATTTGGCAGACCGTCAAGGCAGATTCCAGGCGCCACGGCTGGGGACTGCGCAGTGTACGGCAGACGGTGCAAAAATACAACGGCTCGTTTTCCTGCGGGGTGGAGGACGGCTGTTTTGTGGCGACGGCGCTGCTTTTTTATACAATAGGAAAGGAAAAAAGGGGATATGAAAAGGTTTCGGAGACTGAGAAGGGATGAAAGGATCCGTTCCCTGGTGCGGGAGACGCGGCTTTGTAAGGCTGATTTGCTCTATCCGCTGTTTGTGATCGAAGGGGAAAATATCAAAAATCCAGTGGCTTCCATGCCGGGGGTTTTCCAGTATTCCGCAGATTGTCTGGATGAGGTTTTGGAACGGGTACGGCTAAGCGGGATCGGCGGCGTCCTGCTTTTCGGTATTCCGGCGGTCAAGGACGAGACGGCCAGCCAGGCGTATGCGGCGGACGGGGTGACCCAGCGGGCGGTGGCATACATCCGGGAGAACTATCCGGAAATTTATGTGGTTGTGGATGTCTGCCTGTGCGAGTATACTTCCCACGGGCACTGCGGCATGGTGCAGGGCGATACGGTTTTAAACGACGAGACGCTTCCC
>DERU01000305.1 GCA_002361095.1 Lachnospiraceae bacterium UBA3332 | reverse complement strand
CTTCCGCCCGGTCTGCGTGCCTGCCTCCCGCCTTAAACTGATGCCATTGGGGCCCAACTGTTACAAAATACTTGTACCGCCCTTTCACCAGACATTGTTACAAAAGCCGCAATGTGGTATACTAAACTCGTACGGGCGACAAAAACCCGTTAAGGAGGTATCCCATGCTATATCATTATACGGACTTTTCCGCCTTTGACGGAATCATCAGGTGCGCGGAACTTCGGCTCAACAACATTTTGAATATGAACGACGCTTCGGAAATGCGGCTGTTCATGAACGGCATCTGCAAAGCCGTGATGGAACGCCTGCGGCAGGACGGGGAAAAAGAAAAATACCGGATGACGGAAAATTTCTTCAAAAAGGAAATGGAAGAAGAATTCCACTATTCCGCCTATGCCGCCTGCTTTTCCAAATATCGGGACGATGCCGCGCAATGGGAACGGTACGGCCATGGCGGACAGGGTGTCTGCATCGCTTTCCACGAAGAACTCATGCAGAAAATGGTGGGCGGGGCCGTCTTTTTGCAGGAAGTTTCCTACCAGAAAGATATGCGCGACCATCCCCTTGTGGAGGCCTTTTACCGGCTCATCAAAAGTTCGGAAGAATTTTCGGACAATCCCCCCTGGCTGCAGGAGTTAATGAATGACGCATGGGTGCAGTCCGCCGCCTTCAAACATCCGTCTTTTGCCAGCGAACGGGAATACCGCCTGGTAGTTTCGCCCTTTATCTGGAACGAGTTTGCGGTGGAACCCAAGTATCATGTATCCATGGAACGCATCAAAAAATATTACCCGTTGGACTTAAACCGGATGTGCGGCAGGCTCAACATGCATCTGTCCGATCTGGTGGGCGAAATCATCATCGGCCCCACTTCCACCCAGTCCCTGCCGCTTTTACAGGATTATCTGGTGGATTGCGGCCTGCATGTTCTGAAAGACAAGATCACCCTCTCGGACTGCCCGCTGCGAAAACCCACCAACTAAGCGAGGCATCCTTATCCCAAATCCTGTCCATAAAATGCAAATATCCTCTCCAAATACGCCTCCAGCACTTCGTTGGGGGCGCGGTAAATTTCATGGCGCACCCCTTTTACAAGTACCAGCGTACCGTCCGCAATCCGCCCGATAAACTTCTTATGCGCCTGCGGTTTCACAAGCGTGTCGAGTTCTGCCTGAAACAAAAGCACGGAAGCCTGCACTTTTTTGGCCTGCGCTGCACTGATCACAAATTTCCCCGCATTGATGGCCTCTTTGCCCCAATAGTAGCTTCCGGAGGACGTCTGGTAATCCGGATCCCGCTGTCTTTTTTCCAGGTAATAGCTGTGACGGGCCTGGGAACTGGCGGAACTTTGCGCAAAAGGTTCCTCCGGATCAAAAACGGACTGGGTAAACAGCCGTTCCTTTCCCTCCCCTTTGAGTACTTTCAAATCGCAGAGAACGCGCGCCGCCCATGCGGGACAGATCCCAAGTTTTAACCCCAGCATCGGCGCATTCAGCACCGCCCTGGAAAAATCCCGGGGATACTGTTCCAGATAGAAAGCCCCGATACAGCCGCCCATGGAATGCGCATACAGATAGAGCGGCTTTTCCTGCGCCATGGGCCCCACTACCGTTTTCACAAACTGATGCAGATCCTTGACATAGCGGGAAAACAGGTCAATATGTACGATTGTGACATCCTCCACCTCCCGCATGGATTTCCCATGCCCCCTGTGATCCATGACGGCCACCTGATAGCCTTCCCGGTAAAAATAATAAATCAGTTCATGGTATTTCAGGCAGGACTCCGTAAACCCATAGCTGATGACAATGGTTCCTTTTGAGGCAGACTGCGGATACAGTTCATAATACAATCCCTGTTCCTTGAGCGTCCCGCCCACGCATACCGACGCCAGAAAAGGCTCCGCTACTCCGTCCATCTGCTGCCGTAACGTTTCTTCCGCAAAGCACCGCCCCAAGCCTGCGGCTGCGGTTTCCAATATTTCTTTTCTCATACATCCCAATCCCGTTCCAACTTATATTTCATCGCCGCCTTGATCAGTTCCACACAGCCCTGCACGCCAAACTCGCTGCTGTCTAACAGTAAATCCTTCCCCTCTTTCTGATCCCAATGGCGGTCGGTAAAATATTCATAATAATTTCTTCTGATTTTATCCATATGGCGCGTCACCTTTTCCGCCTCTTCCCGCTGAAAACCATAACGCTCCATTACCGTCTCCACCCGCTGCTCAAACGGCGCGTAAATGTATACCTTCAACACTTCATGCCGGTTCCGGAGCACATAATCCGCGCCCCTGCCCACAATCACGCAGGATTCGCCCCGTTTGACCAGGGAACGGATGACTTCCGCCTGCGCCCTGTATATTTTCTCGTTCGCATTTTCCTGCACCAGTTCCAGTCCGGGAGCCAGTTCCAAAAAACGGCCCATCAGCTTTTCGTCCCTGCTGCCCACCAGCGTCCGCTCCAGGCCGCTTTTCTTTGCGGCCATGTCGATCAGGTTCCTGTCATAAAAACCGATGCCCAGCGCGTCCGCCAGCCGTTCCCCGATTTCCCTTCCGCCGCTCCCAAAACTTCTTCCGATGGTAATGACTGTCTGCTTTTTCATATCGCCGCCCCCTTCGCACTATACCCGTTCCACCTTGCTTTCCCTATAAGGTTATTATACTCCTGTCCGGCAAAACCGGCAAGACCGGCCACAAAAATCAGTTTTTGCAGGGTAACCGTTCGTTACTTTTCATGGGGCAGGGAAGGGCTTGAGCCAAACCGGGAAACGGAGGCGGGGAAAGCGCGGACACATCTTTTCCCCCCCGTGAAAAGCAACAACCGTTCAGCCCCAAGGGCAGCAGCTTAAGGCGGAAGGCTGGCACGCGGACCGGGCGGAAGCGGCAGCGGACGCATGGGGATTTCCCGCGGCAATATCCGAAACGGGAAATTCTCCGCCGTCCTCCTTCCGTTCCGGACTGCCGCAAAGGGCAAAAACTCG
>DERU01000062.1 GCA_002361095.1 Lachnospiraceae bacterium UBA3332 | reverse complement strand
TATATAAATATATTATATATAAAGAAAAGGGGAAAATCATGCCAAAACAGCGGATTACAAAGGAGATGGTGGTGGATGCTGCCTTTGCCCTGGCAAGGGAGGGCGGCATGGAGCAAGTTCTGGTGAAGAATATTGCACGGAAGCTGGGATGTTCCGTACAGCCGATTTACAGCTATTGTGATAATATGGCAGGACTCCGGAACGAGGTCGCCGATAAGGTGAGAAGTTTTTTGGGCGAATATGTCGCCGCGCGCATAGACAAAGCGGATTTGTTTCGCAGCACCGGACGGGCATATCTGCAGCTGGCAAAAGAAGAACCGCACATTTTGAAAATATTTATCCTGCAAGAGCGGAAGCATATTGCTTCCCTGGGTGATTTGTACCGGGCGGAGGCCAATCCGCAAATGGCGCAGGCGATAGCGGAAACCTTGAAAATCGATGTGGAAAGCGCAAGACAGCTGCATATGCATATGTTGATTTATACGATCGGCCTTGGCGCAATTTTTTCCGTGTCGTCACCGGGCATACCGGCGGATGAGATCTACAAGCAGCAGGAGCAGGCTTATCAGGCTTTTTTAAAGGCGGCAGTACGGGGAAAGGGGGCCGGAACGGATGAAAACGGCAGTTATTTATAATTCACAGACAGGTTTTACAAAACGTTATGCCCAATGGATCGCAGAGGCGGCAGGGGCCGACTGCATGGAACTGGCAAAAGCAAAAAGGGAGGACTTGAATGCCTATGAAGGAATTGTTTTCGGAAGCTGGGCATGTGCGGGCGGCATAAGCAAACTTGGCTGGTTCAAAAGCCATATGGATGCGTGGGCCGGAAAGAAACTCATTGTATTTTGCGTTGGCGGCAGCCCCATGGAAAGCCCGGAAGTCGCCCCGGCCCTGGAACGGAATTTTGGGGAGTCCGAACGGGAAAAAGTGGATATATTTTATTGCCCGGGCGGATTCTGTTATGAAAAGATGCCTGTAGCGTCAAGGCTGATGATGAAGCTGTTCATCAATACGCTGAAAGCCAAAAAAGGGAAAAGCAGAGAAGAGGAAGAAATGATAAAAATGATTTCCTCCTCTTACGACATTGCGGATCAAAAGTATATAGCGCCAATTCTGAAATCTCTGGGAAAATGATTTTTTTTGGAGTTGTTACGATTTCCGTGCCTTTTCCGCTGTCCGTATTGAATTTTCCGGAAGGGATCTTTATAATGAAAACAGGAATTTGAAAGGGTTACGGGAATGGGGAAGAAAGGGATGGACGGAAGAAAAGTGAGAAAACGTTTTTATGCATGGGCGGTTCATTGGAACCCTTCGCGCCGGGTAAGTGTATTGGGGGAAGCCGGTTTGGCAATTATGAAGGACTCCTTCCCAAGAAGGAAGGGCGCGTTTATACGGAGTGTGATATTGATACGCTGGGAGCGGACGGGGCGCGAAGCGAATCGTTTTTTCCAACGACGGTCTGATTTATTATACGCAGGATCATTACGGGACGTTTGAACTTTTATACGGAGAGGAATGAATATGCATACGTGTGTGCTGGACGGAGAAAAGATCGCGGACAGGGAAGCGGGAGAGTATGCCATAACCTTTCTGGAGGTTATGCGTGAGGCGGCGGAGGAAAATCCCCATATACAATGGAACCGGGAGGATAAGGGAATGCAGGGACAGGATTGGACAAGGGAAGCTTTTGAAAAAATCACAAAAAAGATGTGGACGGTGGTGCAAAGAAGCAGAGGAAAAGTGCCGTATACTACGGTGGACGGGACTTTTGACGACTGGTCCGGCCAAGGGATCAGCTGGTGGACCAACGGTTTTTGGGGCGGCATGATGTGGCAGCTTTACCATGCGACCGGGGAGTCTTTGTACCGGGAAACGGCGGAGAAACTGGAGAAAAAACTGGATCAGGTGTTTATGGACAATGGGGGCATGGATCACGACAGCGGGTTTCGGTGGCTGCCCACGGCGGTGGCCGATTACCGGATCACAGGCAATCCGGAATCCAAAAACCGGGGACTGCGCGCCGCCAGCGACCTGGCGGGCAGATTCAATCCTGTCGGGAAATTCATCCGTGCGTGGAACGACGACGGGGACGCAAGCAGGGCCGGATGGGCGATCATTGATTGTATGATGAATCTGCCGCTTTTGTACTGGGCTTATGAGGAAACCAAGGATCCCCGGTTTTTGCATATCGCAACTATGCACGCGGATACGGCAGAAACGTATTTTATACGTCCGGACGGTTCCGCAAATCACATTGTAGTGTTTGATCCTTTTACGGGCGCGTATAAGGAGTCTTTGGGCGGGCAGGGATACGGACAGGGCTCTTCGTGGACAAGAGGACAGGCATGGGCGTTGTATGGATTTACTTTGAGTTATATGCATACCGGTGATTTTAAATACCTGGAAACCGCGGAACGGGTGGCGGATTATTTTATTTCCCAAATTCCGGAGGAGGGGCTGATTCCTATCGACTTTTGCCAACCTACAGAGCCGGCTTGGGAGGATTCCACGGCTGCTGCGATTGCTTCCTGCGGTCTTTTGGAGATCGCCGCGAGGGTTCCCGAAGAGAAAGCCCGCGCGTATGCAGCTGCGGCGGATAAAATGCTGAAAGCGCTTTATGACAAACGCTGTAATTGGGACGATAACTGCGATTATATTTTGGAAAAATGCAGTTCGGCCTATCATGATGAAAGGCATGAGTTTTCCATCATTTATGGGGACTATTATTTCATCGAAGCGGTTTGGAAACGCGTCGGAAAAGAATTTTTTATCTGGTAACGCTTAAAAGGCAGGCTGCATGGTCAATGTCAATCTGCCTGACGGAAACGGATTTGACTTATGTGAGGAAGTCAAAGCGTGCCGCCCTGATACTGCGGTAAAAAATGTGACAGGGCAG
>DERU01000215.1 GCA_002361095.1 Lachnospiraceae bacterium UBA3332 | reverse complement strand
GTACTGCATTGTGGCAGGGGTTCTTTTCCTGCTTGTTTTGACGGGGGTCGGATGGATTGTTGAAACGGTTTATCCCCAGGGAGATTATTATGTGCAATTTTTAATACAGGAAGCCCTGGGGACGGTTTTTGCCTACGGAATGCTGGGGGTATCCGGATTGCTGCCGGTTTTGCGAAACCGGGGATGCGGTTTTGGAAGAGGGCTTTTGACGGGAGCGTATATTCTGGTAATCAGCGCCTTTTCCCTTGTGGTTATGCCGCTTGCTTATACAGGAGAGAAGACTTTGCGGCCGATACCTTTGCTTGCGGCCTATTTGGGATGTATGCTTTGTGTGGGGATGGCGGAAGAGTTTATTTTCAGGGGTGTGATTGCCACGCTGCTGCTCAAAAAATTCGGCACGGATTCCAAAGGCATATGGAAAGCGGTCGTCATGGCGGGCATTTTATTTGGGTTAGTACACCTTGGCAATGCTGTGGCCGGTTCCGTGCAGGGAGCGCTGGTGCAGGCGGCGGTTACGTCCGTCATGGGTATGGCGCTGGCGGCCATGTATTTTCGGAGCGGCTGCATCTGGGTTACGGTATTTTTGCACGCCCTGTTGGATGTGGCGGCCGGAATAACCATAGGTTTGTATGGGAACGAGACGCTGGCCGATACCATTGCTTCCTACAGTCCGGTGAATTTGCTGGGAGCCCTGCCGTACCTGATTGTGCTGCTGGTACTTCTCAGAAAGAAAAAAATAGGGCAGGTACGGGAAAATATGGGACAGTTGATGGAATCTGACGGCAGGAGAGACGGAGAGGGATTTTGAAAACCAGAATACAACAGTTGCGCAAGGAGCGCAGAATATCCCAGAGCGAACTGGCGGACGCGCTGTCTGTGACCAGGCAGACGATCATTTCGCTGGAAAGCGGGAAGTATAAGGCTTCCTTAGTGTTGGCACATAAGATCGCGCAATATTTTGGAAGTGTGATAGAAGAAATTTTTATATTTGAAGGGGAGGAAAACTTATGATCGGTATATTTTGTGTGACGAAGGCGTCGACGGACGAGGAATATGGCAGACACCTGGGGAAAGCATGTTATGTATATGCAGGCATGATTGGGATCGGTGTGATAACGGCAGCCATCGCGATCGTTGCGGAACTTTTAGGGATGGCGGGGATTTCGGATTATATGTTAGGGATATATTGCGGAATGGGGAGCGGGATAGCTTTCGGCGGAGCGGTACTGATTTTGCGCAACAGGCGTCTGATCAGGGATAAGGAAAAACTGCACAAGGCACGGATCCATGATTCGGACGAACGCAATTTCCAGATTTCCAACATGGCCGTGAAAGCTGCGCTGGCGGTTTTGCTCGCCGGGATGTATCTTGTCATGTTGATCGGGGGACTTTGGTATCCGGAACTTCCCAAGATTTTGCTGTTTTTGGTGTTGCTGTTTCTGCTTTCTTACTTAGCGGCCTGTAAGCTGATATCCGACAGGATATAGGAAGGTCCGGTGAATCGTAACCGCGCAGGTTCCCCTGCATGGTTACGATTCATTTTCTTTGCGGAAAGTGCCCGGTGTGGTGCGGACAGTCTTTTTAAAAATTTTGATAAAATGGCTGGCATCTTCAAAGCCCACGCGCAGCGCGATCTCCTGCACCTCCAGGCGGGGCGCGGTGAGCAGGAGTTCCTTTGCCCGCATAATCCGGTAGGCGGTCACATATTCATAGACCGAATAGCCCAGAAACCGTTTGAACAGGCGGGAAAGGTATTGGGGTGTAACATAGACTTTTTTGCATAAATCGGCGACGGTGAGAGGCATGCCGTATTGCAGTTCGATTTCCTGCAGGACGGGCGCCACATACCGCAAATAGAGCGGTTCGCTGTGCAGGTCATGGGTATAAACGCCCTCCGCCAGTTCCAGAAGCAGGCGGTAACAGCAGACGGAAAGCAGTTTTGCGTCTGCGGGCGGATGTTCATATTGTTCCATAGCGGCCTCGATTAGCGGCAGGATACGCATGCCCTGCGCTTTTGAGGTGAAAATCATCGGACGGTTTCCCAAAATCTGTGCAATGCTGCTCTCCACGGTGCCGGTGACGGTGGCAAAAGCGGTAATCCATTCCCCTTCTTTGGGAAAGTAAGTATGGGCGATAAAGGGGGCGGTCAAAATCCCTTCGTTTTCGGAAAGCGTATAGGTTTTTCCTTGGATTTCCACACATCCGCATCCCTTTTCGGAGAGCAGAAAGTGGTAATGGTGATGGCCGTTGCGGCGTATGACACGTTCCTGGTTCCAGTGGTTTCCCACGGAATCGAATGCGAACGGTTCCTCCAGGGGGGCGCTGCGAAACCGGATGGGCATAACTGCTTCCTTTCCCGAAACGGCGGTGCATCTTCCCTATCCTGCCGTTTTGTTTCAAAATGTTATATTAGATAGCATAACATATTGTACCATACTTTGTCCATTTCCTATATACTGAAAGCATGGAAATCGTAACAGTTCAGCCCCAATGGCAGCAGCTTAAGGCAGGAGACAGGCATGCGGACCGGGCGGAAGCGGCGGCGGACGAGCAGGGATTTCCCGCGGCAATATCCGAAACGGGAA
>DERU01000046.1 GCA_002361095.1 Lachnospiraceae bacterium UBA3332 | reverse complement strand
CACCGGTTCAAATCCGGTCTGCGCCTCTTGTAAAGCCTCGAAAGCCATTGGTTTTCGGGGTTTTATTTTGCTGGGCTGACCGGAGGACAATAATGGAACTGCCTTTTTGAATGGAACACGGAACCGCAGATTTGCCTGTTCTAAGTAAAAATTATCTTTTGCAAAATAGTATTGAAAAAAACTTAATTTTTTATGGAAAATGTCGAAAATATTAATAGGGTTTTTGGGTGTAAGGAAAACACTACAATACGGCATGTATTACATGCAAGGAGGTAAAGAGCATTGAAGAACATGAAGATTGGAAGAAGGCTGATTGTATGCTGTATTCTGGTGTCTATTGTGGCGAGTATCTCTGGCTTCACCATGATTTTTGCCATGAAGAGTATGGACAACAGCTATAATCAGGCACTAAAGGAGTGTGGATTCGTACAGGGGGATATCGGGAAAGCGATGCTTCCGTTTACGGAGAATATGCGTTGCATACGCGATGTGCTTACCCTTGACGATCAGGCAGCCGTCAGCAAGGCGAAGAAGCAGATTGAAGAAAACCGTGCCCTTTACCAACAGTATTCAGCTACTGTGGAGGCATCTATCTCAACGGACGAAGAGCGGAGTATATACGATAATATTACAAGGCTTGTGGCAAACTATACGTCAAAACGGGATGAGATCCTTAACATCGCGGAGACAGGGGATGATGCGGAACGCAGCCGGGCCGTGCAGATGGCGATAGATGAATTGGATCCGCTTTATGATGAGGTCTACAATGCCTGGATGAGTTTCATGGATGCCAAGGTGGCCGACGGAAATGCCGTTAGCAGACGGCTTCAAAATACCGCTACTTTCTTAAATATCTTTACACTTGGCCTGATTGTTGTGGCCATAGTGATTGCGGTTGTGTTTGGCAAATACATGGCGCATCAGATTGCAGATCCGATAGCGCAGTGCGTGGACCGTCTGGGCAAACTTGCAAAAGGCGATTTGAAATCTCCCGTTCCCCATTCCGATTCGGAGAACGAGACCGGCGTTTTGCTGAGGGAACTTGGCGATACCGTCAATGCGTTGAGCGGGATGATTAACGATATGGGTTATATGCTTGGGGAATTGTCGGAAGGAAACCTTACGGCGAAATCCAGGGCTACGGATCTTTATGTCGGGGAATTTGAGAGATTGCTGGATTCCATGAATCTGCTGCAGCAGAATCTGGATGTGACAATGGGACAGATTCAGCAGAGTTCCGACCAGGTAGCCAATGGCGCCGATCAGGTGGCCAGCGGCGCGCAGGCGCTCAGTCAGGGGGCTACGGAGCAGGCCAGTTCCGTGGAAGAATTGGCGGCTACCATTAATGAGATTTCCAATCACATTAATATGACGGCGAAGCATGCCGAGACGGCGAAAGAGGAGAACATCAATTCCAGCAAGCAGACCCAGATATGCGGGGATCAGATGCAGAGTCTTGTCAGTGCGATGGGTGTGATTAACGAGAAATCTAATGAGATCAGTAAGATTATTAAGACTATTGAGGACATTGCGTTCCAGACCAATATATTGGCCCTGAATGCGGCTGTGGAAGCGGCGCGTGCCGGTGCCGCGGGCAAAGGTTTTGCCGTGGTTGCAGATGAAGTGCGCAACCTTGCCAGCAAGAGTGCTGAGGCGGCTAAGATTACAGGAACCCTGATCGGGGAGACCGTGAGTGCGGTTGCGGACGGAACCCGTTTGTCGGAGGAGACGGCAGCTTCCCTATCAAAGGTGGTGGAGGATTCCAAGATTGTGTTGGATGCCGTGTCCCAGATCTCCCAGGCTACCGGGGAGCAGGCAGAATCTGCATCACAGGTAACCCAGGGAATTGATCAGATTTCCAGCGTTGTACAGACCAATTCAGCTACGGCAGAGCAGAGTGCCGCAGCGAGTCAGGAACTGTCCGGTCAGGCACAGCTATTGAAAAACCTACTGTCTAAGTTTAAACTGAGCGGAAATGTGGATGGCAATTTTGGGTCAAATACCTCGGCATCAAGTTATGATGAACCGGGCAGAAGCGATGGCTACAGCAGCTATGACAATTATGACTATGGGGATTCCTCCAGTTCCGGTTTTTCGGGAAGTAAATATTGATACATAATAACTGGGGCAGAACCGGGAGACCGGTTCTGCTTTTCCGGTTTTCAGTGACCACGTTCATTTATCCGGGCATGTGCCGGGATCTGTAATATACAGAGATAAGGAGACCGAAAATATGGGCGCGAGTGGGCAGAGGGGTGGAATTGAGGAAACGGATGACATGGAAGGCAGATATCTGACGTTTTGGACGGACGGACAGATGTATGGCCTTCCCATAGCCGATGTAGTGCAGATTATCCGGATGGAGCATATTACGGCAATCCCGGAATTTCCTGATTATGTGAAAGGGGTTATCAGCCTGCGGGGGATTATTGTTCCGGTAATTGATGTGAGAATTCGTTTCCACAAGCCGGCGGCGAAATATACGGATTATGCGTGCATTATTATTGCGGGTATCAAGGGAAATTTGTTTGGTTTTGTCGTGGATAGGGTTGCGGAGGTGACGGATAAAATTTCTCCGGAATTGATTTCAAAACCGCCCCAGATAGGAAGCGAGGGCGTCAACCAGTATTTGAAAGGCGTAGTGCGGATGGAGGGCAGGCTGATTCTCATGATTGTGACTTCCAAAATACTTGGCGAACAGGAGTTGGAAGCATTGACACGGACGGCAGAGGAGATGTCATCCGGCGGGCGAAAATAGAAAGAGACAGATGCAACGCAACAAAAGGGGCTGTCGGGAAATAGATAGTTCTATACAGGGATGGGTGTGATTCATGCGGTTCACACCTGTCCCTGAAATTTATCCATTAAAATATGAAAGAATGTATCGCAGACGGAACTTGCGGGGCAGATTATGTTGGATCTGGTTAACCGGGGATAGGCAGTGACGAAACGCATGGAATACGGGCGGAAAGGTAATTTATATTGCAATTAAGTAATAATCAGAAGCGGCTGTCGTATCGCCAAAGTAGCGTAAATAAATCCGATAGGAAGGATTGATCCGCAGGATTCTTTCCGGAATCTCAAAAACCGCATCGTACCCGAAACAGGCACTTACGATAAGGGATGGACGGTAGGCTGCCAGCTGTGCGCTGCAGCAATCCAGAAGCTGCAACTCATTGCCCTCCCCGTGCAGCCGAATAAAATCTATTGGCCCGGGGATATCCCGGTCGATGTTTGGCGTCCCGTCTCCGGAAGTGAAAATTTGCAGGCGTTTTATGCCGCGCAGGCCGCAGGTAAGCTTTAATGCATCCTCCTGCGTGTGTGTATAGCAGACGATTTGGTCATATACGTCACCGTATGCCTTTATAAAATTTCGGATGTCGTTTCCTTCTGACGCCCATAAATTCACCATTTTTTTCCCATGTGCGTCCGGCATGAAGTCTTGGTCAAAAATCTGCAGGCTGTGGTCTTTTACAGTCTGCAGGGGAACGGTTTCCAGATGCATCCAGTTTTCCAGAAGGGCACAAAGCGTGCGTTTGGACCGGTAATCGGCAAGGAGTGAGTAGAGACGGATGACCTTGGAACGGTAATTCTGCAGCAATTGAGCCCGCATCCAAAAAGCCGAATAATCTTCCGATTGAGGCTCCAGCCTGCCCAAATGGCTGTGCTTTCTATAAAAGCAGAGAATATCGTTGTAAAGTGCCGGATTATCCTGCTGCAGGATGAAAAGTGAGTTTTTCATGTATTGTACCATGGAACCGGCTTTCCTCCTGCGGCATTCCTCCATGCATTCCAGAAAATGCATATCTGTTTCGTTGCGGGGGAAAACGGAAGAGTAGTGTTTTTGCATTTGTGCATTTGTGGGACGAAAAGTAATTTCAGCCTTTTTTCTCCGAAAGGTAGTTTCGGCTCCGGATACTGTTTGATAAAGATGATTCTCTGCTTTTTCCTTTTGGTGCATGATACTGTTGCCGTAGCTGGTACCATAGACCGTATGGGGGTCTTTCTGCATGATGAATGCTCCTGTTTTATGCTGTGGACGCCTGGAAAGCGTTATTGTCCTGGAAAAAAACGTCCGTTAAGGATACCAGGACTATTTTATTATGACCACAGGCTTCTGTAAAGAAATAATTTTATGGGTTATGAGACCGATTGTTACAGGCGGAATACTGTCATAAACGGCCCGCAGTTCCGAGGATATTTTTGGTGTGCGCAGGGTTCGGATACGGATCAAAGAGTTGCAGGCAACAATCATTGGCTGGAGGGAATCGGACGGGAGGCAGCCCGGTATGAAAAAAAGAAAATAAAATTGTAAATTGGGCTAAAGTTTTTTAATCCAAGGACGATATAATAATTGAACACCAAGAAGAGAAGTCTGCAGAACCCGGGATGAGGCAGACTGGTTTCGGCACATGGTGCATCATATGTTCAAAGTAATCAGCGGAAGGGGAAGAAGACTTCCGCAAAGTGTACACCGGATCCGTGTACATAGAAAAATCGGCTTTATTGCCCGTCAGTGACCGTATCTATATGGTTTATGGGCATTAGGCAAATAAACGCGGGAAAACGGATTTTCCCGGTAAACATGCAAGGAGGGTATTATGAGAATTCAACACAACATCGCGGCATTAAACTCTTACCGCAACCTGACCAACAACAACAGCGCTGTTTCCAAGAACCTTGAGAAACTGTCCTCCGGTTACAGAATTAACCGTGCAGGCGATGATGCTGCAGGACTCGCTATTTCCGAGAAAATGCGTGCACAGATCACAGGTCTTGAGACTGCCCAGAAGAATGCAAACGACGGCATTTCCCTGATCCAGACTGCTGAAGGCGCCCTGACAGAAGTGCATTCTATGCTGAACCGTATGGTGGAACTGGCTAACCAGTCCGCAAACGGAACTTATCAGGATGAGGATCGTGCGAATCTGCAGGCTGAAGTTGCAGCCCTGAAGGATGAAATCGACCGTATTTCCGAAGGAACCAATTTCAACGGCATTACCCTGTTGGATGGCTCTCTTGGCAACAAAGCTACCATCAATTCCCCGAACGAAGTGAGCCTGGCTTCCGTAACGGATGGCCAGTTGGGACAGAAATCGCAGGCAGGCGTATTTACGTTTGACTTGAGCCAGCTGAACATGAGCACCAACACCACCACCACCATCTCTATTAAGATCGGCGGTGCTGAGGTGAAGGATAAAGACGGTAAGGTAATTTCCGTTGCCCTGGCTTCCGGCGCAACCGTTGGCGGTTCTACTTTCGCTTCCAAGATGAATGGCGGCAGCGTAGAGATTGATAATGTGAAATATGACATTTCCGTTAACGGCGGAAAAGTTACCCTGACTGGTGAGAAAGCTCCTTCTTCCAAGATCAGCAGTTCTTACATGGTTGACGTGGAAGTTGCTGCAAGCAGCGCGGCTCCGGCGAAGAACTTCGGCGAGCAGTTTGCTGTAACGGTTATCAAAGAGCCTATCAGTTCTGATGTCGGCAGGGTATATGCACAGGCTACATTTGCACTTGATACGACCATCGTGAAAGACGGCGGCGCCCTTAAGATTGGCGATACCACCTATGTATTTGCGATTGGTAAGAACAGTGCATTCAAGAATGCGGCTAATGTAGTTGACATTACCGATTTGGAAGAATCTGTTGATTCGGATAAGCTTCTTCGTGCTGCGGCAAGCCGTCTGTCGAAGGCTGCTGTGGACAACAAGAACTTCTATGTTGGTACCGATATTACCGGTTATAAAGTTGCCATCACCGAGAAAGAAGGCGGTGTGGATTACAACAAGAATAATCTGGCTGGTACAAACGGACAGGGCGGCAGAACCACTGGCAGCCTGGATGCTTCCGCTACCAACTGGAAGGGCCTGGTGCAGTACGGTTCCGCTAAGATGACCGGCAGCAGCTTAAGCCTGCAGATTGGTGATACTTCCGATGACTTCAACCAGCTGAATGTTGCTGTAAACGCAATGGATTCCGAGTCCCTTGGACTGCGTGACATTGATATCAGCACACAGGCAGGTGCGAAGCTTGCGGTTGACAAGATCAAATCCGCCATCAATTCTGTTTCTACACAGAGAGGTTCCCTTGGTGCATTGCAGAACCGTTTGGAGCACACCATCAACAACCTGAGTGTAACAACAGAGAACATGACTGCTGCTGAGAGCCGTATCCGTGACGTTGACATGGCTGAGGAAATGATGGCTTACACCAAGAATAACATTCTTGGTTCAGGCTTCTCAGGCTATGTTGGCTCAGGCTAACCAGATTCCTCAGGGTGTTCTGCAGCTGCTCCAGTAATTTTGGATTGGCAAGGAAAGCTTCACAGGATCAAAAGAGATTTTCAGTTCTGCGGGTGGCTTAATGCCTCCCGCAGGCATAACACCGGGACGGGGGCTGCTCCCTGCCCCGGCGTTTTTTTATACGATCGGAAATTTTGTTTCTTATCGTATAAAAAAAGACGGTGATGCGTACTCACGCGTAAGGAAAAAGTTGCCCAACGGCAACCGTGCTCAATGCGGCGTGCGCGCTTTGCGCACACTTTTTGTCTAATGGACCGGAAAAGGATTTCCATTGGTGAAAAAAGCGCCGGAGCCATGCCCGGAATGTGAAAGACGGAGGTGCAGAAGGGAATATGGGTAAAACATTACGGCTTTCCCAGTGTATGATTGTAAAAAATGAGGAGGATAATATCCGGCGTGCCCTCGCTTGGGGGAAAGGACTGGTCTGTGAGCAGATCGTGGTGGATACTGGATCGGAGGACAATACCGTGGCCATCGCGGAGGAAATGGGGGCGAAGGTTTTCCATTACCAGTGGCAGAACGATTTTTCTGCCGCTAAAAATTTTGCCCTGTCCAAGGCGACCGGGGACTGGATTGCTTTTTTGGATGCGGATGAGTACTGTCTGGAAGAGGATCAGGGAAAGATACGGGCTCTTTTGAATTTTCTGGCAACGTATCCTGTAGCACAGCAACCGGATACGGTGCGCTGTAATATGCTGCATTTGGACGGAAAAGGAAATGTGTTTTCCACTACCACACAGGACCGTTTTATCAAAAACAGCAGCAAATTGCGTTATCAGAACCGGATACATGAAAAACTGACTTGTACTACGGGACGTAAATTGGTTATTCACGACATTGGGGATGCCATTCCCATTTACCATACCGGTTATGCATTTGAGGAGTCAAAGAAAAAGGGAAAATCGGAAAGAAATCTTGCCATGCTGTTGCGGGAGGTTGAAGAGCATCCGGAGGAATATGGGGTGTGGTCATACATTGGAGATTCCAGAATGGCTGACCGGGATGATGCCGGGGCGCTGGAAGCCTACCGGAAGGTCATTGACCATCCGGAGGCAGAAATGGATATTTCCCTTCGCCTTAACGCCTTTGCCAATGCCATGCGTTTGTTGGGGATGGATGCTTCCACAGCGGAGACGGAAGTGCAGGAATTATATACAAGATATGAGGGAATTGGAGCGGTGCATCCGGATATGGAATACTGGATGGGGTTGTGTTGTATCCGTTTTGGAAAAAACAAAGAAGGTATCGCTTATTTGGAAAAGGCATTGACAGAGATGGAAGAAGGGGAGTTTCCGTTTACGATGTATATTTCGGGGGAACTGCCCAATGTATATCGCACATTAACGTTGGTATGTGCACAGGAGAAGGATGCCGGAAAGGCGGTACGATATGCGGTGCTTGCCCTGCGGGCGGACCGATATCGGGATGACGTCCTTAATACGCTTTTAAAGCTTTTTATGGATAACGGAGAGGCGGCTCCTGGTGTATACGGGTTTCTCTCTAAAATTTATGATTTCGGTTCCTCTAAGGATGTATTTTTTGTCTACAAAGCGGCAAAATTAATGCGTTTTTACCGGCTGGAGGATTATGTCTACCATACGCTTTCCGAAAGTGAAATTGCTTTCCTGGAAGAAAAAAAGGAAGGGCCGTTCCGGCTTTCAAAGCAGCAGGCACGGGAGCAGTATCCGTCCGTTTCCTGCCGGAATGAGACGGATATGCATTTTTTGGAATTGGCAGAAGAAATCCGCCGGGGGGACGCGGTATCGATGGTACTGCAAATGACCAATGCCATCCGGGAACGGGAAAGGAAGGACAAAGCTTCCTATGACAGGATTCTGCGTTTTTATGAGGAGCATCCCTACTGGGGAAGTCTCCACCCGGAAAAGGAGGATTATGATACCTTCTGGCAGCGCGCCAGGATTCTCCAGGACTCGCGTGAAAGAATGGTGGTTCTTTACGGTGCATTGGCGGATTATTATTCCAAGCGTGTTTTGTGCGCCCTTATGGAAAGCTGGATGCATTTGGAAACCGAACCTTTGCAGGCAGTTAAAGATCACAGTCTGCAGATATTCGATCCGGATTTGATGCCGGATGCCTGTGGGAAACGTCTTGTGGATTTTTGGGCAACTGAAGGAAACGATGTGCGCAACTTCCGGCAGGCTTACGGGGACGTGTACGGGCAGATTACATGTTATGTGCGTTCCGAGGAGGATGCGTTAAAGCTTTCATGCAATCTGCGCGGGATGAAGCGTCTGCAGATTTTTGTGCGTGCGCGGGAGGCTTTGGAGATGGAAAAGGATGCATCTGCCCCGATTGACTTTTTGCGGCTGCATGGGGAAGGCGGGGAACTGCAGCTTTTGGAATGCTGCAGCGCACGGATTGCCAGAGATAAGCCGTCGCTTATTGTAAGCGCGTATTACGGGTATGGATCAATTTTTGAGCTGGCGGAGAAAATTCTGCAATTAAATCCGTCCTACAGACTCTATCTGCGCTTTTTTGGCGATACGCTGGCGGCATCGGATTACTATTTGATTGCAATATGAACAGGCATAATTACAAAAGGGTATCCGGCAGGCAGCCGGATACCCTTACAATATTTTGGGAAGATCGGAATTCAGACCAGCGTCTTGCCGGAGATGTTTTTCATGTGTTCCGCTGCAGACTCCTGTTTTGGGGTCGTTTTTAAATCCGGAAGCACGGTCATTTTGTCCAGCGCGGCCTGGTTCATGGTACACTTACCCTCGAAAACGGCATTCTCATCCATGATCAGTGTCCTTGTGATTATATCGCCGTTTAAGCGGCCGGTGGCAAGAATCTCCGATTTCTCCCGGATATGGGCATTGCCGGAAAGCTCGCCGCCAAGGGTCAGGTTTTCGGCATTGATATCGCCTTTTACCAATCCCTTTTCCGTGATCACGACCTTGCTCTCGGAAAGGATCTCGCCTTCGATGATGCCGTCCACGCGCAGCAGGGTCTTACAGGTTACGGTACCTACAATACGCGTACCTTCGCCGATGATGGTATCGATTCTGGGTTCCGGCTTGGGCGGCACGGGGATGGGTTCCGGCTCCGGGAACGGCGGAGGCGGAGCGGTATAAGTATAGGTTTCTGTGTTTTTGGCTTCTGAATTGGATTTTCCGAACATGGCATTTTCTCCTTTTGGCTTATATGCTGTGGTTAAGAAATAGCATTTGGTTATCCGACAATTTTAAGGACATTTTCCGGGTCGATGAAATTACCGTCGTAGAGCACACGGAATTCCATGTGCTTAAGTCCGTCTTCCCCTTCCGTCCCCATGACGGCGATAGGCTGTCCAACGGCGACGGCCTGCCCCGTGGAGACCAGCAGTTCCTTGTTCATCGTGTATTCCGTGATATATCCGTTCTGATGGTCGATCTGTACGGTCAGCCCTGTGGACGGATTATCTTCCGCATAAATTACGGTTCCGCCTCCGGCGGCGATTACCTGTGTATCATTGTCCGTTCCCAAGGCAAGGCCATAGGAAGTGGCTTTGTTGCCTTCGTCATCGGTGTAGGCCCCGAATGTGCGCAAGATTGTGGAACTTCCGCGCAACGGATAGATCGCGGTAAACGTATCGTCGGAAGAAGGCGTTTCGGTTGCTTCCACGGACGGGGAGGGTTCTGCGCTTTCGGTATCCGGAGAATTCCCGCTCTCTTCGCTTTCCGGCTGGCTTTCCTGTGAAACAGGGGCGGCAGGGGAAGGCTCTTGCGGGGTCTGCGGCGGAGTCTCCGGCACGTTTTGTGCCTGCTCCTGGGCTTCGTTGTTGGCAAGTTCCTCTTTCAGGGCACGGTTCTCCATGCGAATGGAAGAGATCCAGTTGCCTATGAAAAAATAGCAGACCGCCATGCCCACGACAAGGAGGGCTGATACAAAAAACTTAAAGAAAAAATGTTTCTTCCTGCGTATTTGCTGCGGAGGCGGCGCCGATTCGTCGGGGACAAGGGCCGGAAGTTCATAAGTAACAATCTGCTGGTATTCTTCTAATGCCTGCTGCCGTTTTTGTTTCCTTTCCTGATCGTTCATACTGTTGGTTGACCTCGTTCTGATTCCCGTTGAAAAAACCGGGCAGGTGCGCATATGGAGAACCTGACGCTGCCGTGCCTGCCGGTATATCCTGCGGGGATTTGGTTGGCAGTATAAAAATCCGATACTCCAATATTATATATCGGCAAAGACCAAAAAAAAATAATCATCATAAGAAGAAAAAATAGGTACAAACCTTATTTTTTTTGAAAAATATCCGATATTAAATAAGCTATATGTAGAAATATGTAACATTTTATATGTGCATGATGTTTGCGGTACATTCCTTTTTTGGATTTACTGCAAATGTTTTGACAAGAAGATGCGTAGAATGGGAAAAAAGGTGACGGAAGAAGCGGGGACTATGGAAGAAAAGAAAGCGACAGAAGCGACCGGGGAAACTGTAGAAGAAAAGCAAGCGGGAGAGACACAGGATGGAACCGTGCAGGCTGCAGAAAAGAAGGAGGGACAGAATCCGGCTGCGGACGGTGATAAAACCGAAAACGAGCAGAAGAAAGAACAGGAAGATGCAGACGGGGAAGAGGAAGATCTGTCTGCGGAAAACGGGAATGGTGGGAAAAAAGGAGCCAAAAAGCTTTTTTTGCTGCTGTTTTTAGTGGTTGTCGTTATACTTGCTTTTGCGGCGGGGATTGCGGCGGCGGTTTTGGTTCCCAGACTGTTGGAACAGCGCAGGATAGCGGCGGAACAGAAAGCAATGGAAGCGCCTGCATTTTATTTTACGGAAGAGGACGGTGTTTCTTCCG
This sequence comes from Lachnospiraceae bacterium UBA3332, assembly GCA_002361095.1. Lineage (GTDB taxonomy): Bacteria > Bacillota > Clostridia > Lachnospirales > Lachnospiraceae > Gallintestinimicrobium. Next base: position 1,901 of record DERU01000046.1, on the reverse strand, counting down.
TGACGGCGGTTTTGGGTGAACGCAGGTATGAGAAGTTTTTGGAGGATGTTTTTGCGGACGGAACCGTAATCCGTGAAACAGAGGAAACGCAGGAAACGGAAACGACTGCCGAAGAAACGGAAACTGTGTCACAGAGTACGCAGACAGGGGAAGAGACGGCGGGAACGGAGACGGAATCTGCGGATGCCGGGACACAGGAGGAAGAAACCATCCAGCCCGTGGTTCGGGAGGTCTATCAGTATTATCCGCAGGAAGAGGGCGATGTCCGGAAAGATATTCGGGAATATATGGAATATTTGCAATCGGAGAAGAATTTTTTGGACATTAGTGATATAATGGATTCTGACAAAGAGATGGAAGGGGTTGCGGATCTTGTGGAGGAGGAAGATTCGCAGGCGCAGGGATTCTGGCTGGCCGGTCCTGCGGCAAACGCGGAAAGCTATCTGATTCTTTCCATTGTGCAGTATCCGGATTTCTATCAGGTTCGGACGAAGGTTGGCGAAAAGCCTTGGACACAGTATGTGGCGGGACTTTGGGAAGAGCGGGATCAGGTACAGACGGATACGGTACTGCCAAATCCAGGACAGCCGCAGCCGGCCGTCACAACGCCGGGCGTGCCGACTAAGCAGTATCTGGAGGAAAAGATTGCTTCCATGAGCCAGGAAGAATTGAAGCTTCCCGAGCCGACGGAGAATTATGATTTTATAGTAAGCGAGGGAGTCGTTTATGTGGAGGAAGAGGAATATTTCCGGGTGACCGCATACCGGCCCGGTGAAAAAGGCACTTTGCGTTATGAGTGTACTTACCTGATGGATATAGACGGCAATTTGCATTATACCTATGACGAAGTAACGGGCGAAGCGACACCGTTTCCGTAAGCGGGCGGTTTGACGTTTTGGTTTGAAACGGTATGGCGGTTTTGTTTCCGGTACAAAGGGGGCGGCACAGGATGGGAAAAGAATTGGAGACACTCCCGAAAGAGGCGGTATTTGCACTGGATATCGGGACGCGCAGTATTATCGGAATGCTGGGCTTTGTGGAAGACGGAAAGATGAAAATTACCGCCATTGAGAAGGCGGAGCACGATAAGCGTACCATGATAGACGGCCAGATAGAGGATATCGGGCAGGTGGCATTGGTAGCCCGCCGTGTGCGGGATGCGATGGAGCAGACCAGCGGATACCGCCTGCGGCGTGTTTACGTGGCGGCGGCCGGCCGTGCGCTGCAGACCAGCAAAGCTTCTTTTGAGATGGAGTTTCCCGAAGTTACGGTGCTGGAGGAAGAGCAGATCAGCCGGTTGGAGACAGGGGCGATCGGGGAAGCCCAGAAAGCCTTTGCCGGGGGAGATGACCGGGGGAAACGTTTTTTTCTGGTCGGTTATACGGTTTCACAATATTATCTGGATGATTATCCGATTTCAAATCTCCTCGGACACCGGGGACAGCGGGTGCGGGCGGATATTGTCGCCACGTTCCTGCCGGGGGAAGTGGTGGAAAGTCTGTATTCCGCCATGCAGCGGGCTGACATGGAGGTTGCAGGGCTTACACTGGAGCCTATTGCGGCGATGAACGCGGCAATTCCGGAGAAGCTTCGTCTTTTGAATCTGGTGATGGTGGATATCGGTGCGGGAACTTCGGATATCGCGGTGTGCCGTGACGGCAAGGTGGTCGGCTATACAATGGCGACTTTGGCGGGAGATGAGATTACGGAAGCGCTGATGAAGGCGTTTTTGGTTGATTTTGATACGGCGGAGCGGATAAAGATGCAGCTGGGGGAGAAGGAGGAAATTTCTTTCACGGACGTGCTGGGATTTGAGCAGGTTTGCCGCACGGAGGATGTACTTGGTTTTTTGGAGGAGGCGGTGCAGAAGCTTTCCAGGGAGATTGCCGATAAAATTCTGG
>DERU01000217.1:3865-22535 GCA_002361095.1 Lachnospiraceae bacterium UBA3332 | reverse complement strand
ACCGCCTAACCATCTCTCATTTACGTAGAACATACCGCAGCGCTCTGCCTCTGTCTTGATGGCATCCTGTGCCTGCTTCTTGGTTCCCACAAACAGAATGGTGCCGCCCTCTGCAGCGATATCCGCGATGGCCTTATACGCCTCATCTACCTTGCCTACAGACTTCTGTAAGTCGATGATGTAGATACCGTTTCTCTCGGTATAAATGTAAGGAGCCATCTTAGGGTTCCATCTTCTGGTCTGGTGTCCGAAATGCACACCCGCTTCGAGTAACTGTTTCATGGAAATAACGCTCATTTTCTTACCTCCGTTTGGTTAAGTCCTCCGCATATTGTATACCCGTCAGCCATCCAAAGCGTTCAAGGACACCGGCGCCGGACAATATGCGTGTTTTTTAGTCATAACGTATGGATTATACCATAAGAAAACCCCTTATGCAAGGGGTTTTCTTCAACTTTGCAGCCTTTTGATTTCATCAAAAGCAAACTCATTGCGCACCCGGATATAGGTGCCTTTCATTCCCGAAGAGCGGGCTTCTATAATACCCGCGCTTTCAAACTTGCGCAGCGCATTGACGATTACGGAACGGGTAATTCCCGCCCGGTCCGCAATCCTGCTCGCCACCAGTGTCCCCTCCTCTCCGTCGAGTTCCGTAAAAATCAGGGAAATCGCCTTTTGCTCCAGGTAGGAGAGGGTTTTCAGCGCCGATTTGACAACGAATACCTTGCGGCTTTCCTCCGCATTCTCCTCCCGCACCGTGCATACCATCTCCAGTCCGATCAGGGTCGCACTGTACTCACATAAAATAATGTCTTCAATTCCGTATGCGTCGCCGCACCGGTATAAAAACAGGGTTCCAAGCCTTGTGCCGTCCGTTTCAACCGGAGTGACAATTGCCGAATACTGCCGGTCATGCGCCAAATCAAATCCCAGGGTGGTAAGGTTCACATTCTCTTTTGTCGAAAGGATTGCCAAAAGTCTTTCATTCAAAAGACAGTCAATCATGCTTCCGGCCTCATTCTCCAACAGCCGCCCATCCCGGCCTTTTTCCCCTTGAACCGAATGGAGAATCCTGCCTTTCCTGCCAATGAGTAAAACGTCCGACTGCAAGGCTTCCCGCATCACCGTACAGATATCCCCCAATACGGTTTCGCCGGAATGTTTTTGCAGGAGTTTCCCGATTTTCCTTGTCTTATCCAACAGCTGTACATTACTCATGAAAACAAGCCCTCCTATATACAATGGCAGTCAGACCGACAAATACCCAAAATCGTCCGTCGCGCCAGGAAACGGAATGCAATTGTCCGGCACTATTTTTTTACATAGCCACAACCCTCTTTTGAACAGACAAGCTTATTGCCCTTTTCCAGCAAAACAGAACCGCAAACCGGACATTTTTCACCGGACGGCTTCTGCCAAACCATGAAATCACATTCCGGATTACCGATACACCCAAAATACCGTCTGCCCTTTTGTGTCTTTTTTACTACAATGTCTTTCCCGCATTTGGGGCAGGCCACACCGATTTTTTCAAAATACGGTTTGGTATTGCGGCATTCCGGGAATCCGGGACAGGCCAGGAAACGGCCGTGAGGACCGTACTTGATCACCATGCGCCGCCCGCAAAGTTCACACTCCTCATCGGATTCTTCATCCCCGATCTTTACCTGTGCAAGATCCTTTTCCGCCTGCTTGACTGCTTCATCCAAATCCGGATAAAAATTAGCCACAATCGTTTTCCATTCCACAGTACCTTCTGAAACGCCGTCCAACAGGGTTTCCATATTCGCCGTAAAATTTACATCCACAATGGAAGGAAATGCTTCCTTCATCATATTATTCACGACTTCCCCCAGTTCGGTTACATACAAATTCTTATTTTCTTTGGCCACATAACGACGAGCCAGAATCGTTGTGATGGTGGGGGCATAGGTGCTGGGCCGTCCGATTCCCAATTCCTCCAGCGTGCGGACCAGCGCCGCTTCCGTGTAGTGGGCGGGAGGCTGGGTAAAATGCTGCGTCCCTTCAAACCCGCAAAATGCCAGCCGGGTATTTTGCTCCAAAGACTTTGCCATGGCCGCATTCTCGGCCTTGTCTTCTTCCTCCATGGTGTATACGCTCATAAAACCGTCAAAAACCACTTTGCTGGCCGCCATCGTGAAACGGTGCCCGCCTCCGTCGATTTTTACCGACAGGGTCTCATATTTCGCACAGGCCATACGGCTTGCCGCGAAACGCTTCCAGATCAGCTGGTATAAGCGGAACTGATCCCTTGTCAAAGATTCCTTGAGCTGTATCGGCGTACGGCTTATGTCAGTGGGACGGATCGCCTCATGGGCATCCTGAATTTTCTGTCCCCCCTTTTTCACGGCGCCTTCCCCTGCGTACGCTTCCCCATACTGCTTCGTGATATATTCCCGCGCCGCCTGTTCCGCCTCATCCGAAACACGGGTGGAATCGGTACGCAGATAGGTGATCACACCTACGGTTCCGTTTCCCTTGATATCGATTCCTTCATAAAGCTGCTGCGCCAGCCGCATGGTCTTTTGCGTCGGAAAGTTCAAAACTTTGCTGGCTTCCTGCTGCAGCGTGGAAGTGGTAAACGGGAGCGGCGCTTTCCTGGTACGCTCTCCCCGCTTTATATCGGAGATGACAAAGTCTGCCCCCTCACAATCCTTTTTAACGGCATTGACCTCTTCCTCGCTTTTTAAAATCCTCTTGGTATCGCCCTGACCGTAATATTTTGCCACCAAAGGCTTTTTCTCCCCGGAAATTTGAAAGGATGCATCCAGCGTCCAATATTCTTCCGGAATAAACGCATTGATTTCCTCCTCCCGGTCGCAAATGATGCGCAGCGCCACCGACTGCACGCGTCCCGCAGAAAGCCCGCGCTTGACTTTTTCCCACAAAAGCGGCGATATCCGGTATCCCACCATCCGGTCCAATACACGTCTTGCCTGCTGGGCGTCCACCAAATCCATGTTGATTTCCCGGGCATGCTTTAAAGATTCCTTCACCGCATTTTTCGTAATCTCATTGAACGTAATCCGGTACACCTTTTTGCCGGAAAGCTTCAGCGCTTCCATCAAATGCCAGGAAATCGCTTCCCCCTCCCGGTCCGGGTCTGTTGCCAGATACACTTTTTCCGCCTTCTTTACCTCCTTGCGCAGGTTTGCCAGAATGTCGCCTTTGCCCCGGATCGTAATATATTTCGGTTCATAATCCCCATCCACGTCAATGCCGAGCTGGCTCTTTGGCAGATCACGCACATGACCGTTGCTGGCCGCCACCTCGTAGTTGGCCCCCAAAAACTTTTTGATGGTTTTCACTTTAGCCGGTGATTCCACAATCACAAGATATTTTGCCATAGTCCGTATTCCCCAATTCCTTCCACTGCGGCAAATGCTTTAACCCTGCCGCAATTATCGTGAATCACTATACACCATATCCCATTCCATTGCAAGGGAAAAAAAATGAACAACCCGAAATCCGGTAACAGTTCATAGGACTGCGTTCTTTGCCGTCCTCATGTTTCCCTAAAATACATGCCCGCGCGGCAATAGGCTTTCTTTTCCATGCACAAAAGCGCCAATTCCTGCATCAGATCCTCTATTGTCGCCGCTGTGCAGCCGTTTTGCGTGCGCAAATCCCGCAAAATGTCGTCCGCACTCTTGGGATCGCAATCCAGCACGGAAAGCACGCCGTCCTCCTGGTATCCGGAAGCCTCTTTCTTTTGCGCCTTTTTCTGCCGGGCGCCTGATTCCGGGGAAAATCCCACCCCAAGTTCTTCCGACAATTGCCGGACGCTGCGCGCAATTCCGGCCCCATTCCCGATCAGGATGTTGCAGCCCCTGCTGCAGGCATCCGTCACCCTTCCCGGTACGGCAAACACATCGCGGCCCTGTTCCAACGCCATATCCACCGTGATCAGCGTCCCGCTTTTCTCCCGCGCCTCCACCACCAGCACCAGATCCGAAAGGCCGCTGATGATCCGGTTGCGCGGCGGAAACAGACCCGCCTGCGGCATGGTTCCCGGGGGATATTCGGAAAACAGGCAGCCTTCCTTTTCCAAACGGTCATACAATCCTCTGTTTTCCGGCGGATAGCAGATATCCACGCCACAGCCCAGCACAGCGGCACAACTGCCTCCCGCCGCCAGCGCCGCCTCCTGCGCAATTGCGTCCACGCCCCGCGCCATGCCGCTCACCACCGCAGCCCCATCCTTTGCCAGTCCCGCCGCAAAATATTTTGCCATTTCCCGGCCGTAACCGGAGCATTCCCTGGTTCCGATAATCGCTACCGTCTTTTTTTCCTGTTCCCACCCTTTCCCCCTGACATAAAGGCAGGAAGGCGCATCCGCAATTTTTTGCAGGCGCGCCGGATACTCCCGCCCCCAAAACGGCCAAAACCCGATCCCTTTTTCCCGCATCCGTTCATATGCCTGCCGCACATTTTTTTCACGCTTTTCATCCAACCCCTTTTTTAAACAGTCCGCTTTCTGCTTTCCAAGCAGGACTTCCGCCTCCTGATCCGAAAGCCGCCGGACCGCCTCCGCGCTGCCGGCTTTCCCAATCAGTTTGCGGATGCTGGCTTTCCCGATTCCCTTAATATTGCAAAGCCAAAAATCATCCAATGTTTCTTCCTTTGGTTCCGTATGTTTTCCCTTTCCTTATATACCGGTGAGAATTTCAGTTTGACGAAAACAGACCGCCTGCCCCAGATGTCTGTCCGCAATCTCCCCGGATTCGTCCAAATCGGCCAGTGTCCTTGCGAGACGCAAAATCCTGTGACATGCCCGCGCCGAATATGTTCCCCCCTCCGTCGCTTTTTCCAAAAACTGCTGTCCGGAAAATCCCAGACGGCAAAACTGCAGCACTTCCCTTCCGGTCAGCCGTCCGTTAGCCTGTATGGCGGTTCCTGCATAACGGTGTTTTTGTCTCTCCCTTGCGGCAAGCACCCTTTCCTGCATGGCCGCGCTTGTCAGCGTATCATTTTTTTCCCCTTCCCACAATGCCTGTAAAGGCACCGGCCGCACCGGTGAAAACAGATCGATCCGGTCCAGCAAAGGTCCCGAAAGCCGCGAAAGATAGCGGCGTACCTCCCACGCCGAACAGCGGCAGCGGTTTCTGTCCGGGTAGTACCCGCACGGACAGGGATTCATTGCGGCAACCAGCATAAAATCCGCCGGATACACAAAACTGCCCCCGCCTTTTGCAAGGAATATTTTCCCTTCTTCCATGGGCTGGCGCAGGATATCCAGCGTCGCCCGCTTAAATTCCGCTATCTCATCCAAAAAAAGAACGCCTTTATGGGCAAGCGTCACCATTCCCGGACGGGGAACGCTTCCGCCTCCCGCCAATGCATAAGGCGATGCCGTATGGTGCGGGCTGACAAAAGGCCGGTTCTTTATCAGCCTGTCCGGCTCCAGCCTTTGGGCTACACTGTAAATTACGGAAACCTCCCTCCGTTCCTGCAATGTCAGCGGAGGCAAAATCCCCGGAAGGCATTTGGCCAGCATCGTCTTTCCCGCCCCGGGCGGCCCGGTGAACAGCAGATTGTGAAACCCGGCGGCGGCAGCCATGGCCGCATATTTTGCCTCCTCCAATCCCTGTATCATACAAAAATCCGGCGGCCCTTTTTCCTCCCGTGCCTGCCTCCCGTTTTTCCTCTTTTCTTCCGCTTTCTGCAGGGCATTCCTGCGCTGCTTTGCCCTTTCCCCTTTCCCGCTTCCCAAATACAAAGCCGCCTCCGAAAGATTTTCCACACCCATCACCGTGGGCCCGTCCGCCAGCATTCCCTCTTTCATATTATCCAGCGGAACCAAACATTCCTCCATACCGGCCCGGCCCGCCTCCATCACCATGGGCAGAACGCCCCGGATGGGTTTAACCTGCGCGTTCAGGCCCAGTTCCCCCGCAATCATCACGCGTTCCAGACTTTCTTCCAAAACCAGTCCCATAGTCGCCATAATTCCCAATGCTGCCGGAAGGTCGAACGCCGTTCCCACCTTATGAATCCCCGCCGGGGAAATGTTCACCGTAATTTTTTCCACGGGCATGGCGATACCCGCATTGCGCAGCGCCACCCGGATGCGTTCCCTCGCTTCTTTTACCTCGCCGGAAAGAAGCCCCACCATGTCAAAGCACGGCAGGCCCCGCGACACATCCACTTCCACCTGCGCCATATAACTCTCCAGTCCGCGCAGGCCTCCTGTATGTACACGACAATACATAAACGCCTTTCCATCCTCACCGGATATCCGCGTCCCGTTCCCTTGCTTTCTCTTTTATCCCCTGCCGGAAAAATTCGGGCGACCGCCCCTGAAACCTTCCAGAACCTTCATTCTTTTTATAGAATACCCGATTCCGATCCCATCTGTCAAGATCTTTTGAAAAACCTGCCGGAAAAAGGGCAGCAGCCTGTCCGCCAAGTCTACGCATCTTCCGCATGAACCTGACGGTATTGGACTGCTGCATTTTACAGGATTCATCTACGCTATATGCTGTGAAATCCAATCCAAATATTTTTTGCGTTTCATATAGGCAAGTTTATATTTGCTTCCGTCCTTTAACGTAATCAAAATCCCAAAAGGAAAAAAAGGCGGCGTCATGCAGGCTTTCACCGATGCAATGTCTTTCATTTCGATTTCCCAGCTTACGCTTTCCGTTCCGATTAATCCCGATGCCAAAAAAACAATACGCTGGTCAGTCAGGTATGTTTTGCCGGATACTTGGCGGCTGAGCGTCTGCTTCGGTGACTTCCAACAATCGGCGGTTGCCTTCTGCGCAAAAATTTCTTCTCCCGCCCTCGCTTCAAATACTTGTTTTGCCATCACTATTCCCTCCTCATTTTTCATGATGTAATGGTATTGGTGATAAAAATTATAGCAGAAATTTCCTTTTTATACAAGCAATTCCGTATCCTATCCCCTGGAGCGTGTTTGGAAAAGTGTTACAGTTCACTCCCCCGCCGGGGGAACGAACTGTAACTGCAAAAAGCCATTAAAATCGCCTGCGGCAATGGGCTTTTTGCACTCCTGAATCATTTTTTCACGATCTGCGCAGTAAATGCGCAGACCTGTGTGAACAATAACCGTTAAAACACATCGGAAATTGATTTCCGCGCTGTACCCTTGCGTTTATATCTTTTTACGATTATAATGAACATAATGATTTTTCAAACGCGCCTTAGGACGCAGCCTTCAAAAATGATATTTTTCCCCAAATACCGTACCGGAGAAAGGATCGCATCACGCCATGAAATTACGAAACGCTGTTTTCCACTTATTAGTACCAGTTACCGTCACTTTTTTCCTTGCTTTTTCCATACCCCTGTCCGCCCAAGCCGCCGGGGCTTTTTCGCCCGGTTTTGTCCAGGCCCCCGGCGGCGTTATGTGGCAGACAGCGGACGGCAGCTTTCTGACCGACAGCTGGCTGGAATTTGGCGGCCTGCGCTACCACCTAAACGCGCAGGGTTATATTGAAACAGGCTTTACCCAAATCGACGGAAAGATTTATTATCTTTACCCGGAAGGCATGATAGCCGCCGGCGGCTGGCTGCAAATCGGGGACGGCATTTACTTTTTCCATGCGGACGGAACCATGGCGGCAGACACCACCGTTGACGGTTTTTATCTGGAAGCCGACGGCAGGCTATCCGTTCCGGCCGTTGTCCCCTCCCCCCTGGAGCAGGAAGTAAACGCAGTCATCTCTTCCGTAACCACCCCGGAAATGACACAGGAGCAAAAGCTTCTGGCATGTGCCAACTACGTGATTGATTCCTGCAGCTATAAGCGGGATACAGCTTCCCCATCCGGCAACTGGCCGGAAACATACGCGCTGGAGATGCTGACCTCCAAACGTGGGAACTGTTACCGCTACGCCAGTGCCATCGCCTATCTGGCAAAAGGCCTGGGATATGAAGCAAAGGCCGTGGCCGGGCAGGTCCGTTCCGTCAGAGGCGGTTTGACTCCCCACGGCTGGGCGGAAGTGTACATAGACGGTGTCTGGTATATCTACGACGGCTCCATGCAGGACGCTAACCGGAAAGGCTTTTTCCACGTTACCCGCGAAGCCTACCCCCGCCTGCCCCTTGTGGCACAGGACGAACGCCCGCTCTGACTATTCCGTCCCCCCAACGCAGCGGTATGGGCGTTCAGATACATTTTTGCATGTGCTCGGTCATATGTCCGATTTCCTCTCCGATAAAACGGAGAGGATTTCCGTATGTGCCCAAATTTTCCGCCTCTTTGCACACATCCTTGTATACTTCCTGAAACTCTTGCGCCATTTCGTCTGCCGCAATCTGCCGGTTCCTGTCGCACAAAAAGCCCACCGCCCTGTCCATCCTGCCGCACAGGCGGTTTAAGGCATCCTTTTGCCCTTCTTCCAGGCAGGGCCGCAGCTTTTGTACCTCACCCCTTAAGTAAAACAATAAAACATTTCCCATAAAGGCCATATCGTCGATCTGCTTCTCTGCCGACGGCGCAGCCGATTCCTCCTGTGCTTTGGCAGACATCAGCCGCATATCATCGGACAAGTCCCCGAAAAACCGGGCCGTCTCTTCCAACTGTTTTTGGAATGCACAAATCCCCGCAAAAAGCGGCTCATGCTCCGGTGCGCGCAATGCGTCCGTTCCCGCCGCGCAGGAAATGATATCCAGCATGAACAAATAATCCTCCAGCCTTTCTACCGTCACATCCTCCAGCAGGGTTCCCGCCAGCTGTTCTGCAATCATCCTGATTTCATCCGCGAGATAAGCATAAGGCAGGGACGGATCTTTTGACAACAGGGCAGCCGCTTCCTTCCCCCTCTCCACCGCTTTTGCGAGTTTATCCCCCGCCTGTTCCCGCATATCTTTGAAAATCAGGGCAGAAAGTTCATGGAAAAACGCTGCGATTTTACCGGCCCCCACCGAAGCGTTTCGGGCAAGCGCATCATATTTTTCACACAATGCGGCAAACAGGGCGCGGTGTTCCTGCTTTGCCCTTGCAATTGTCAGTTTCACCTGAAAAGCGATGACATTCAGCCCAAATGCAATATCTTCCACGGCCTTGATCATCATGAAACGCGCCGATATCCCGTCCGGACGTTGGGACATGCCGGTAATTTGGCGGAGCGTCTTTGTCAGTTTCTCCGCTTTTTCCTCTATCCGGTCTGCAGCAAAGTCCCAAAATGCCGCATAAAAAGATGCCGCCTCCGGATCCGGCACTTTCTCCTTTCTCGTATACGCCGCCGTTTCCTTCGCCTGCACAATCAGGCGGTTGAGTTCCCTGATCATTTCGTCTGTCGTTTTGGAATCAATCATCGTGTCCTTCTCCTTTCGCATGCCGGGAATTCCTATGGAAATATGGTATTTGCGGTATTTTGTGGGCGAAACGCCCATATATGCACTGAAATTGCGCGTAAATACTTCATGGGATTCAAACCCGTATTTCAGTGCAATCGCAAGAATCTGCTCATCCGTCCGGGCCAATTCCCCTGCGGCCAAAAGCAGCCTGCGCCTGGTCACGTACCGCATCACACTGTCCCCCACCGCCTCGCGGAACATACGCTGATAATGATATTTGGAAAAATGAATGCTGCTGGCCAGATTTTCTACCGTCAGCTTTTCCTGAATCCTCTCCTCTATCATTGCGATGGAACGAAATATCGGAATCCTGTTATCCATACCATACATCCCCCGTTCCGGATACCCCCGGTTCACTGTTGCGTCCCGGCCGTTACCGCTGTTACCCCTATAGCATAATGCCCCCGCCGCGAAATGTCTTGACCCAAAATGCTGTCTGTATCTCTTTCAAAGCAACAGGGACACCTTTGGAATCCCAAAGATGTCCCTGCTTTTATTCCTACGGACAATGCGCCAAGTGCCATGCTTACGCGGACATTCGGCAAACGCCGCAGGGGTCAGATATCCCGCCGCTGTGGAAAAACCGAAAGCAGCGGCCTGCACAAGGCGAAACTTTTCACAGCATCAGCTGCCGGATGTAGCGGATGGTATAATCCACACCCTTGTCGCCAAGTTCTCCCGTCCAGTTCTCGGAATGGGGCTCGATGCTTAAGCCGCCGTCGTATCCTTTGACATACAGAATTGCCATAAAGGAATTCCAGTCCGTCTGGTCAAGCCCCGCAGGCGGATCGTCAAAACGGCTGCCTTCCACCACGAGGGAACCCTTAATATGGACATGAAGGAAACGGTCTCCCCAGTCCCTTGCCTCCTGCAGATAGTCCCCTCCCGCGTAAATACAGTGGGACGGATCATACTTGATATACAGATCCTTTAAATAGCCGTGGATCAGGGTAAACGCCATGGGATCGCACACAAAATTGTTCCATCTGCAGTTATAGGTGGCAATTTTTACGTTTTTCTCCCTGCCGTGGGCAATCAGCTTTTCAAAATAGCGGATGGCATAGGTGCAGTTTTCATAGTAGGACAACTCCTCCACGTAATTGCAGCCCGTTATATATACAGTACAGCCAAGCGCGTTGGCCGCATCAATCAGACGGCATTCCAATTCCAGTTCGTCTGCGCAAATGCCGTCTTTATCAATGCGCCCGCTGCCCCAGCGGCCAATGGCCGCTACCGGCAGTTCATATTTTGCGCTGTATTTCTTCACTTCCTCCAGATGCGAAAGAAATTCCTCCGCCCGGTCGTTCACGTCCAATTCCACAAAGGACAGTCCCTTATCCTTAACCTTCGCAAAATCTTCTTCCCGTATCCAGGAAATTATTCCCAATTGCATGTCTGCTCCCATCCGCCCGTTTCCCCGGGCACTCAAACCAAAGGGGATCCCCTTTTTTACACGGATCCTTAATCAAAGTAAACCGTCTTGCCCGTCTTTGCGGACTCATAGATAGCTTCCAAAATCTGGGTCACCACCAGCGCCTGCTCCGGTTTTACGGTCAGGGGCTTTCCGTTCACGATGGCGTCATAGAAAACACGCTGCTCCATATCCTCCGGCTTTTCCGATGTACCGTCATAGAACGCGACGCCGCCCGCTTCCAGCGCGGGCTTTTCCACGCACTGCCTGCCGTACTGTACCCGGTTGATACGCAGCCCGTCCTTCATGTCCGCGCCTGCTTTTGTACCGCACAGGCTGGTCTTGGCTTCGTCCACCTCTAAACTGTTGAGCGCCCAGGAAGCCTCCAGCTGGATGGTTGCCCCGTTTTTCATCTTGATAAAGCCGAAAGCCGAATCCTCCACCGTAAAGACCTCCGGATCCCAATCGCCCCATGCGTTGCCGGTATCCTTCTGGTCCGCCAGCTTGCGGAACACCGAACCGGTCACGGAGGCGGGTTCATAATTGTCCATCATCCACAGGGTCAAATCCAGCGCATGGGTGCCTATATCGATCAGGGGACCGCCGCCCTGTTTTTCCTCATCCAAAAATACGCCCCATGTGGGAACCGCCCTCCTGCGGATGGCATGCGCTTTTGCATAATAGATTTCGCCCAAATCCCCGTTTTCACAGGCCTTTTTCAGGTACTGGGAGTCTCCCCGGTAACGGTTCTGGTAACCGATGGTCAGAATTTTCCCCGTCTCTTTCGCGGTCTCCACCATCGCCTTTGCCTCTGCAAAAGTCTTGGCCATGGGTTTTTCACACATAACGTGCTTTCCCGCCTTCATCGCGGCAATCGCTACCGGCGCATGGGCATTGTTGGGCGTCAGGACATATACGGCGTCCAGTTCCTCCTTGATCAGTTCCCCGTAATCCGTGTAAATGCGGGCATCAGCCGTGCCGTATTCCTCTTTGGCCTGGACTGCCCTCTCCTCAATCAGGTCGCAAAATGCCACGATCTCAAAATTTCCGTTTTTCTTAAGGGCAGGCAAATGCTTACCGTTGGCAATACCGCCGCAGCCTACCACCCCTACTTTTAATGTTTTCATGTCGGTTCCTCCATTCCTGCCGCCCTGCGGCCTTGTGTCATTCTGTCTGTCAGGGCATTTTAACCTTTCTGCCCGCTTTAGCGGGCGTAAATTCGCGGTTGAAAAACTGTCGCACATGGTTTTCTTCAACCCGGCCCCACTGTCCTTCACTTTTACCGTCAAAAAAGCCTGCGGATACAGGTGATACTTTTCCCCATATTTTCCATCGGCGTACCGTATGCATGGTCGTCCTGCTCCACTACCAGCCACTGTGCGCCGCTCTTTGCCGCCTGCTCCACCACGGCTTCCACGCCCAGTTCCCCTTCGCCTACCGCAACCAAAACCACCTGGTCTTTTTTGACAAAATCCTTCACATGCACCAAGGGACAACGTCCACTGTATTTTTGCAGATATTCCACCGGATCTGCGCCGCCAACCTTCACCCAGCAAAGATCCAGTTCCGTCTCCAGCGCCGCATTTTCCGGTTCCGCATAAAAAGCGTCCAGCTGATAGGTTCCCTGTCCGTTTGGCGCAAATTCGTGGGAATGGTTATGGTAAAGCAGCTGCATGCCTGCTTCCCGGCATTTTACGGCAATCCGTTCCAAAAGGGAAAGCGTCTCTTTGTACCTCTCCCCGCCATACCAGCGTTCCCCGCCCAGGTAGGGAACCACCACGAACTTACAGCCGATCTGCCGGTAGGTCTCCACGGTTTGTTCCAGGTTCTTTTCAAATTCTTCATAAGGCACATGGGCGCTGACGGCGCAAATTCCGCAATTGTCCAAAACATCGCGTACCTGTCCGGCCGTCATCCCATACAGTCCCGCCAGTTCCACACCCTCATATCCCATTTGTGCCAGCCGCCGCATCGTCCCTTCAAAATCGGCCGCCGCCTCTTCGCGCACGGAATATACCTGCGCCGCAATCGGTAATCTCTCCATATCCGCCTCCTTTATGTTCACGGCCGCCGCGCCTTTCCGCGGTCTGCGCCCCAGCGCCCGGCCCCGCGCAACATTGCGTATATCCCCACGCAGTCCGCGCTGCTCACCGCTCGAATTCTATGACTTTGTGCTCTTTGGCCGACGCAAAAACCGCTTCCATCAGCCGCATGACGCGCATTACCTGATCCAGCCGGATCCGGCTCTCCTCCCGGCCTTCCAGCACGGCCATCACATTTTGGTAAAATTCCCGGATGTCGCTCTTCACTTCCGGCTGCGTTTCCGTATGGATGCTGTCGTCCCTTCTGGGCGCCATGGTCTTGGTCAGTCCGGCCGCCGTCCGCACAGGCACCACATCCTTCTCATCCACGCCAAGCGCGCGCACGATACGGACGTCTTTTCCCCAGTCCTCAATCACCGCCGTACCGTCCGTTCCCAGCACATACCAGCGGGGCAGATTGATAAAGTTGCTCGTCCCCACCTCCACCAGCATATGCACGCCGTTTGCAAAGCCCAGATCCGCGCTGAAGCCGTCGTCCACCAGCTGGTTGGTCACATGGGTCAGGGTAGCGTACACGGTCGCAAGCTTTTCGCCCGGAAAGAACAAAAGCGCCTGGTCCAAAAGATGAACGCCCCAATCCAGCACCATTCCGCCGCCGTGTTCTTTCTCCTGCCGCCAGTCCCCGGGAATCCCCCTGGAACCGTGAACCCTGGATTCCAGACGGAAAATCTCGCCCAGTTTCCCTTCCTCCATCACCTTTTTTACGGTGAGGAAATCCTCGTCCCAGCGGCGGTTCTGGTGCACCGTCAAAAACTTCCCGGTCCGCCTGGAAGCCTCCGTCATTTCCTGCAAATCCGCAGAGCATAACGTAACCGGCTTTTCCGACACTACATTTTTTCCCGCTTCCATCGCCTGTATGGCAATGCTTTTATGTACGTCGTTGGGTGTGGCAATCAGCACCAAATCCACTTCCGGATCCGCCAGCAGATCTTCCAGACTTTCATACACATGAATCTGCCTGGAACGCGCATATTCCCTTCTCTCCTCCCGGATATCCCAGATACCGGCAACCGTCAGATCTTCAATCCCTTCAATCAGGTCGTAATGCCAGCCTGCCATACCCCCAAAACCCACGATCGCTAATGTATGCTTCATCACGTTCTCTCCTATCGCCTTTTTCCATCCTTTTTGTCAGGCCCAGTACATCGCCCCGCGCTCTTCAAAAATCAGCACGTTCTTTAAGCACTGGATTGCCTTTAACAGTCCTTCTTTCCCGGACATCAGGCTGTCTTCATGCTCAATGCTGATCGCATAATCATATCCCGCCAGACGCAGTTCCGACATGATCGCCTTCCAGAACTCTTCCCCGTGTCCGTAACCCACGGAACGGAAAATCCAGGAGCGTTCCAGTTCCTTTCCGTAATGGGTGGTATCCAATACGCCGTTCATCGCCGTGTTCACCGGATCCACATAGGTATCTTTTGCATGGAAGTGGAACAGTGCGCCCGCCTTGCCCAACTCCCGGATGGAAACGCAGGGATCCATGCCCTGCCAGATTAAATGGCTGGGATCAAAGTTTGCGCCGATCTGCGGGCCTACCGCCTCACGCAGCTTAAGCAGGGTCCTGGTATTGTACACGCAAAATCCCGGATGCAGTTCCAGCGCAATTTTCTGGATCCCGTGCTGTGCCGCAAACGCACATTTCTTTTTCCAATACGGAATCAGCACTTCGTTCCACTGGTATTCCAAAATCTCGGAAAAATCATCCGGCCAGGGACAGGTCACCCAGTTGGGCGTCTTGTCCGTCGGGCTTCCTCCGGGACAGCCGGAAAATGTATTGACCACCGGCACGCCCAGCTTTTCCGCCAGCAAAATGGCGTTGGTCAGATCATCGTCAAACTTTTTGGCAACCCCGGCATCCGGATGTACCATATTTCCATGGCTGCTCAGTGCGCTGATCTCCAGATTGTGTCTGTGGATGGTGTCCAAAAACACTTTCTGCTTTCCTTCGTCGGCAAGCAATTCTGCCGCGTCGCAATGCGCCTTGCCCGGGAATCCGCCGCAGCCGATCTCTACCATCTGCACGCCGTTCTTCTCCAAAAAGCTGCACGCCTCCTCCAGGGGCATGCCTCCCAGCACCACCGTAAACGTTCCTAATTTCATGGCTAAATCCTCCTTTTCATGGCCGCATATCCATCCGTTTTGGCCATCATTTCCTCGTATTTTCAGTATAAAAAAAACAGCCCGGGAAAGATAGAATTCTTCTGCTGTAAATTCATACGATCCTGCTGTTTTTGGCTTCCTATTTACAATTAGGGAAAAAAATGCAAATACGCAGCTTGTTTTCAAAATACCCGGCTGATATTGTTCCATCCATTTGCTCAACTAATGTTCTGGCTATCGCTAAGCCTAAACCTGTTGACTTTCTGGCGGTTTCAACCGTATAAAACCGGTCGAATAACCTGCCAACCTGCACCTCATTCAATCCGGATGCCGTATTCGCAAAAATGATCCTGCCCGTTTCAGACAGCGTAATGTCTAAATCTCCGTCACTGTATTTTATGGCATTGTTCAAAAGGTTGGAAAACACACGTGCCAGCGAAGAAACGTCAAGTGTTCTGATAACATCGTTTTCAGGTATTTGTATCTTCGGCCTGATCCCCCTTTCGTTCAAAGCAGTATAGAAAGCTGCTACGCTTTCTTCTAAAACCCTGTTTATGGCTACGGGCTCTTTGACCGAATTATGGCCTCCGGAAATAATAACCGAATAACGAAACAGTTCCTCTGTCAACTGCATTAACATTTCCGACCGGTTTCTGATTACTTCGATATACCGTTTAGCTTTTTCGGATTTTTCTTCTTGTTCAAGCAAATCCAAATATCCGCAGATGGCCGTCAACGGCGTCCTTAAATCATGGGATATATTTGTAACGGCATTTTTGAGTTCTTTATCCCCCTGCCAAAAACGATGTCGCTGCGCACGAAGGTTACGCAGTTCAATATTTATGGTATTTGCCAATTTGCGCATATATCTGTCATTGCAGGAAAGATCAATGAGCGTATTGGTATCGGTTATGAGCCTATCGGCAAAGGCATCTGCAATTTCCTTTGCGGCTCTTTGCAGAAAATAAATTTTTATAAGCAAAGCAATGATAGCCAAGGCCATAATGCCGATCATAACCCATAACCATATTTCCATAGCAAACTCCTTACTTCAAATCTTTTCTTTTGAAAATAAATATTCCCCCCAATGTTGTCATAACGGCAATGAAAACCGACGATAAGAGCATACGGACGGGATTGTTGATTTCCAACTGCCACATTTTCAACCCCTGCCCCGTAGGCAGAAAGTCAACGATAAATTCATAAATTGTCCGTGTAACCCCTCTGATATAATGCGGATTAGGAGCCGGCTCGGACATTTCCATTCCGCTTGCGGTTATTTGAACACCGCTTGTCATTTCCGGCTCATGAAGGGCATTATATGCCATACTTGCAAAAGCCAGAAGTCCAAAAAGCAATAACACGGAAATCACAACGGTAGCGGCTTTGTTTGTGCTTTGCATACAGACAAATGTAAATATTGCCGAAAAAGCAGCTTCAAACATAACTGCAATGAACAGGTATGCAAGCAGATTCGGGATACTTGTTTTCCAAACGCCAAGAACAGGAACGGCAACCAATGCCCCAATCAGCCAAACCAACATCAGCAGCAATGTTGCGGCAAATACGGTAACCAAATTGGCAATATAAATACCTGTTCTTGTGTGACCGGAAACAATTTTATTCCGGATTGTTCCGTCGCTATATTCGGTTCCCAAAAACATACTGCTGAACAATGCGCAAAACGCACCGATGGTCACAGCGAAATGAAAGTAATACTTATCAATGCTGTAATTGTATTCTGACAAATCGACGGTTGCCTGTCTGCACCCGTTCAGCATATACACAACAGAATAAACAAGCATAGTTCCCATACAGAGCCAGAAGATTTTATCTTTCCAAAGACGGGAAAAATTGGCAGATAACAATTTACGCATTTTTTCCACCTCCCACAAGGCTGACATAGTAGCTTTCCAGACTTTCCTCACGCTCTTGCATTGAAATCACTTCACAATTTTCTTTGGCCAATGCCGCAGTCAACTGAGATATATTGACTCTCGCATACACATCGGCGGTTTTACTTGTGACTATTTTATAATCAATTTCCATTCCGTCAAGCACGCGGGAAAGGGCTTTTGTATTGCTGACTTCCACACGGACACACTTTTTGCAAACGGCCTCCAATTCGGCTGCGCTCATTTCCTTAACAATATGTCCATTATCAATAAATCCATAATGGGTTGTCAATTTAGACAATTCATCAAGAATATGGCTTGAAATCAAAACCGTAATCTGCTGTTCACGATTGAGTTTTAATATCAGTTCCCGAATCTCAATAATGCCTTGTGGGTCAAGACCATTTACAGGCTCGTCCAAAACCAGAAAATCCGGTGCGCCTACAAGGGCTATTGCAATACCTAACCTTTGACGCATACCGAGAGAAAAGTTTTTCGCCTTCTTTTTTCCTGTATTGTCGAGTCCAACCAATTTCAAAATATCAGCAAGCCCGTCAAACGATGGAAGACCCAAAATACGGTACTGCTGTTTTAGATTATCCACCGCCGTCATATCAAAATAAACGGACGGATTTTCTACAACAGCGCCCATTCTTCTTCGGGATTTTACAATATCCCTGTCTGTATTTTCCCTTCCGTACAACGTATATCCGCCGGATGTCGGCTCTTGTAAACCGCAGATCAGGCGGATGAGCGTAGTTTTGCCGGCACCGTTTTTCCCAACAAAGCCATATATCGCTCCTTTGGGAATGTTCATAGATAGTCCGTTTAACGCTTTGAAGCCTTTATAGTTTTTGCCCAAAGCGCTGGTTTTGAGAACATATTCCATAAAAAGGAACCTCCTTTATGTGATGACGGCATTTTACTGCGTACCGGTAAAGAAACCGGTAAAGAAAACCGTAAAGAAACGGTAAAGATTTATTCTATCCGCATTTTGAATCCGATGCCCCAGACAGCTTCAATATAATCTTTTCCACTTATATCGCGGAGTTTTTTACGAAGATTGCTAATATGCATTTTAAGTGAACTTTCCGTGCAATCCGGCGTATCATCACTAATCCGTTCCAACAACAGCGATTTTGTAACAACCTGGGTCCGGTTTTGCATAAGCAGCTTTAATATGGCATATTCCGTCCTTGTCAGCCTTACTTCTGTATCCTTTATGGTTACGGCACGAGTATCCGTATTCAGGGTAATATCATCAAAAACCAACACAGAAACAACAGGAATAGTCGGCGTATTGCGAAACTGCACGGCAATTCTGGCTAAGAGTTCTTTTGTGCTGAAAGGCTTTGTTACATAATCCGCTGCACCGCTGAGCAACAAATCCACTTTATTATCGATATCGGCTTTTGCACTTACTACAATGACAGGTATTCCCTTTAACTTTGGGAGCACATCTTCACCGCTTAGCCCCGGCAACATCAAATCAAGCAAAATAAGATCCGGTCTAAAACCGGATAATGCCAGTAATGCCTCCGTTCCCGAATATACACGGGAAACTCTGTATCCCTCTTTTGAAAGTACTTCTTCAAGCATATTTCCAATATATATATCATCATCAATTATCAAAATGGTTTTCATAAGCCGCTGCACCCATCCGCGTGACACATTTCATCAAAACATCCAGAAAACAATAGCGGCAGAACTTTTACCCTCTGCCGCCAATTCCCTATAGATTTCCTCCCTTCGGCGTTTTCGTTCGGTTTCCATGCGTGGTGAATTTTTATCCGATCCGCTCCGCCGCCAGT
>DERU01000217.1:0-3553 GCA_002361095.1 Lachnospiraceae bacterium UBA3332 | reverse complement strand
CCCCGCCGCCAGCCGGGCCGCCCCCGCCGCAGCCTCCTCCCGCACACCGCTAAACTGCAGGGGCAGTCCGAATATCGCTTCGATTTCTTCCGCAAACAGTACGTTTTTGCGGATTCCGTTTCCGCTGGCCACAATTCTTTTGCGCCCCTCCCGCAGGGAAGCGGGAAACTGCGTATACATCCGGTACAATTCCTCCGCCATGCCCCGCACATAGGCCCGGACCAGGTCTGCCGGATGGAAATTGGCCTCCGTCAGGTTTTTGATTTCCCCGAAGGAATTTTCCCCACCCCGGGAACCGTTCAGGGAAGGCTTTACCTGCAAATCCGTCGTCCTTTTGGAGCGCCCCAGCCGCTCCATGACCGCATACTCTTCCGCGCTTTCCCCAAAGAACGCTGCCAGGATCTCCCCGAAAAACGATGCCAGCTTTTCATAAACTTTTCCGCCGTTCAGGGAAGCCTGTACATACAGGTAACCCGGCGTCACAAAGGGCCGGATCTCCCCCGCCGCATCCCCGGTCAGCTGCCTGCCGAAGAGGGAAACCTGGGAGCCCGTCCCTACGTTGACGCTCACGGCATCCTCCGCTCCGCCTCCCGCCGCGTAAATGCTGGCCTGGTTGTCCCCCACGGCCCAGCAGACCGGTATCCTGCGGTAGCTGCCCGCTATCGCGCCCTCCCCGTCTGCCCTGCCGGATACCGGCAGCGGATAATACGTGGTATCCACCCCCGCCTTCTCCAAATCGTCCTGCGCAAACGCCAGCCTCTCCAGGGAAAAACCGCCGAAGCTGGCCGCCACGGTGCTGTCCGCCCGTCCCCCTGTCACGCTGCACAGCCGCATGGCCAGATAATCGCCGATGCTGACAAAGGCTTTGGCCGCCGGCACGATTTTGCCCTGCTTTTGTAGCACAAAATGCGTGACCGTACCATAGCCGGTATACATCGGATATCCCGTATTCCCTGTAAGATAAGACGCATACGTTTCCCCGCCAAACGCTTCGTTTCCGCCGGTATCCTTCCATGTATACAAATCGGATACCGCCCTGCCGCTTTCGTCCACATACAAAATACCGTGCATCTGCGTGGAAATACCGATGCCTGCCACATCCCCATGCGCATCCAGCAGCTTGTCCAGCAGCTTTTGGATCACACCCACAATCCGCTCCGGATCCTGCCGGAAACTCCCCGGCAAAAATTCGTTCGCCGCCGACAGACTCTCCGTAATCTCTTTCTTCTCCGTATCATACAGCGCCAGACAAATGGACGTGGTGCCGATGTCAATCCCTATTGTTTTCATTCCCAATCTCCTTACTTATTTGCTCCCTTACAAACGCTCTTATCCGCAGCCAAACCCATCTTACCAAATTCCCCCGCACCTGTATAGTGACCATACAAATTTTTTGTGCCGTCCGCATGCTGCGAATGCAGCAGAATTCCCTATGCAAACGTGCGGCAGGCAGACTTCCTAACCGCTGTGATCCTGTACTTTTGTGGGCGTACAGCCAAAATACCGCCTGAAAAGGCGCCCAAAATGATTGTAATCGGAAAATCCCACGGCGTCCGCCGCTTCCACGGCCGTACAGTTTCCGAGTTTCAACAGATTCATCGCCTTTTTCAAACGGATCTCATTGATGTATTGAAGGGGAGCCTTCCCCGCGCTTTCCTTAAAAATATGGTTAAAACGCCCTTCACTGACATGAATCAGTTCCGCCAGTTCCCGGTTGCTGATGGTTTCCGTATAATGGCTTTCTATGTACTGGTAGACAGCGTTGAGCCGTTCCAGCTTTCTCCTGCGTTTCAGGCTGTCCCCCGGATCCAGCATTTCCAGTGCATAATTGCGCACCAGATAAGCCACCAGCTGCAAGAGGTTCCCTTTGCAGACCAGCCTGCTGCCGATCCTCTTTTCCTGATATTCTTCATACGTATTTTGCATCAGCCTGTGAATTTCGGGATCGTTTGGAATCAGCGACTGAAAAATGATATTTTGATCCGCCAATTCCCTCGAAAAATCTTTCATGTCAAAAATGACTACCAGCGTTTCCATGAAAGAGCCGTCGCAGAACCCCTCGTGCAGGATATTGCTGTTTGCAATCACCAAATCCCCCTGCTTTGCCATCCATTCTTCCTGATCCAGTTTGATCACCGTCTGCCCGGTCACCACATAATGCAGTTCAAGGTGCTCATGCCAATGCGGGGAAAAAATCCTGCCCTTCTGACGAAACACATTCTTAAACATCTGAATGGGAAATTCCTCATCCTTCAAAATCTTTTTTTCATATAACTCCAACGTCTGCGCCATCGCCGTTTCCCCTGCCCGGTCAGCCCAAAACCGCCGGCCGCATCTTTCTGTTTTTGTCCGTCCGCCCAATCCTTCCCGTCCGCCTTTTATGGAAACCGGAAAGCAAGCTGGTTTTCTTTTAAAGAACAAACCTTCCTGTCCGTAATCTTATCTTCCTCCCCGACAAAGCTGCACAGCAGGGGAGAATCCGCCCGGTAGCGTTCCCGGCTTTCCCGTACCTTTACGTCGCTGAAATTGGCATAACAATACCGGCAGCCGTTTGGACAGGTATGGTATGTTCCGATATCCACACTTTCCAGACAGCCGCACGCTTCCCGCTGGTTTTTATCTTTTTTCCCGGCCAGCCTGCACCCGGTCAGCTTCTCAATCAGTTTCCTGTCAATACAGCTTCCATGGCCAATTCCAAAGCGCCTTACATCTATCTGTTCCGCGCAGGTCTCTATTTCCATATGATGGCTTTGGGAAATTTGCGCCATCTCCCCGGCCAGCCTGCCAATCTCCTCCATTGTCATTTCCCGGATCCCAAGTCCGGCAGCATTTCGGTTCATTTTCGCGTACCAGTCCACAAAACTGATCACCACTTTTTGCGTATATCCGCAAAGCCTGTCCGCAACCCGGGAAAACATATGAATATGGTCGTCCACCGTGTACGCTGTGCTCCACAGAACCGGGTCATACCGCCAGATCACTTTTTCTTTCCCGATTTTCTCCGATAGTCTTTGGAACACCGGAATCAATTCCCGGCTTTTGTCCGGAAGGTTTGGTTCCATATCCTTTTGGTATCCGGTCAGCGTAAACTGGAAATAGTACACATAATCCCGCAAAGCATCCAGCCGTCCCAGCATGTCCGCCGGATTCTTCGTCCAAAACACAATACAGTCCACCACATCCGGCGACACCGCTATCCGGCTGACCTGATGCGGATTGTAGGGATTCCGCACATAAAAGAAGCCCTCCCGCATCCTGTTAAGAAACCATTCCGCATAATAATTCGGTATATCCGTTCTTCTGCTCGCGCTCAAAATCATGCCATTGTCCCCCTGCCGTTCCATTATATACCCAATTCCGTCCCGGCACAATTGCCCGAAACCATTTCATGCGGAAATCAATTTTACAGGCGGAACAGGAAAAACCGGCGTATAAAAAAGTGTACGCCCTGCGCACGCGACGCGTCGGGCGCGGCTGCCGCCAGGCATCTTTTTCCTCACGCGCGAGTACGCCTCGCCGTCTTTTCTTATACGATAGGGAATTTCATTTCCTA
>DERU01000051.1 GCA_002361095.1 Lachnospiraceae bacterium UBA3332 | reverse complement strand
TCCTTGTCAAACAGGGAAATCTGGATACTGCCGCCCCCAATGTCCAAAACCACCGTCCCCTTTTCGATAATTTTTTCAAAGCGCTCCCCCCGCAGGGCAATGGATTTATAATCCAGGAAACGTTGTTCGGAATTACTCAGCACCTCAATTTTCACCCCGGTACGCTGGGTAATCTGGTCCAGCACCATCGCGGTATTTTTGATCTCACGGATGGCGCTGGTACCGTACGCCCGGTACTCGTCCACCTTATAGCCGGACATAATGGAGACAAACTCCCGCAGAACCAGACAAAGTTCGTCCAGCTTTTCATGGCTCACCTTCCCGGTCGCATACGTATCGCTCCCCAAATCCAGACGGTTCCTGATACAGTCCACTTCCTGTATGCCTTTCGCCTTCGACACGGTAAAAATTTTCATGGACTGCTCATAGGAACCTAAGTCTATGGCTGCAAATGTTTTCATGCCCTCCCCCCTTTTGGCTTGTTACGGTTCAAAGAAGCCTGAACGGTTACTTTTGTTTCCCAAGCAGATAATCCACAAACTGCTGCGCCGTGCGCCCCGACAGTCCTCCGTGGGATAATTCCCAACGGTTTGCCTGCAAAAACAGTTCTTCCTGCGGCATGTCGATACCCACGCGTTCTGCCAGCACCCGCAAAATCTCCTGGAACTGCTTTTTGTCCGGGGATCCGAAATAAATGGTCACGCCAAACCGGTAAACCAGCGACAGCTTTTCCTGCACCGTATCGTTTACATGCAGTTCTTCATCCCGTTCCTGCTTATCCTTAAAGCTTTCCCGGATCAGATGCCTTCTGTTCGAGGTCGCGTAAATCAGCACATTTTGCGGCTTCTTTTCCAGTCCGCCCTCAATCACTGCTTTTAGATATTTATATTCAATCTCAAACTCTTCAAAGCTTAAATCGTCCATATAAATAATGAAACGGTAGTTGCGGTTTTTTATCTGTGCAATCACCTCGTGCAAGTCCTGAAACTGGTGCTTGTACACTTCAATGATACGCAGCCCTTTCTCATAATATTCATTGGCTATTGCCTTGATACAGGAGGATTTTCCCGTACCCGCGTCGCCAAAAAGCAGACAGTTGTTCGCCCGTCTCCCCTCCACAAAAGCATCCGTGTTTTCGGTCAGCTTTTGCTTTTGCAGTTCATATCCCACCAAATCGTCCAACTTTACATGGGCAATATTTAAAACCGGCTCAATCCGCACCTGCTCCCCGCTGCGGGCCACCCGGAACGCCTTATGAAGCCCGAATTTGCCCACACCGTATTCCTTGTAAAACAGGGTCAGGCGGTGTTTCATTTCTTCCGGTGTCTTATCCGCGCAAAATTGCTGTGCCAGCGTACAGATCCGGTCTTTGATCCGGGTGTTATAGACCTTGCTCTCCTGCAGATTGGTCTCATAATGCAGCACCAGGTCAAAATCCGCAACTCCCAGCTTTTGGGCGGCTCCCGCAAAATCATAATCGTATAACGCCCGGAAAATCGCAATATCGTGTAAAACCGCGCGGTTTATGCTTCCTTCTACTTCTCCCCTGATCTCGCAGGCGCGGCTGTAGCTGTTTTCATTGTTCACCAGAAGATTTGTCAGATAACAGTGCCACAGATTGCCGTAAAAACCGTAAGTCCCCGCCATCTCCAAAAGCCGGTACATACAGTCGTACAAACGTCCCGCCAGTTCCTCCCTGCTTTTTTGGGCATCGCAAAAATGCTCCGTAAGCCATACCATGTCCGAAAGCAGGCCGCCATCCTCAAATTTCTTGTATACAATCAACGCATCCGTTCTCATCTCTCTGCCTTTCCCGTCCTGCGCAAATCATGAAGCGGCGCAATACCGGTTCCCATCCCATATATCCCACTTCCGCTCAGTAATTTCCCAGTATTTTTAAATGGAGGGCTTCTTCGCGAAGGCCCCTGAGGGCATTTTTTACGGCGCCGTCGGCAAGGTTTCCCTCAAAATCCACAAAAAACCGGTATTCCCATGTGCGGCCCTCTATCGGCCGGCTCTCAATTTTGGTCATGTTCAAATGATTATAAATAAAATGGGACAGCATATGGTAAAGCGAACCGCTTTCATGCGCCACTTCAAAACACAGACTGATTTTTTTTGCGTCTTTTTTGAAAATTTTTTGGTTTGTGACGATAATAAACCGTGTGGAATTTGAGGATACGTTATTGACAGGCTTTTCCAGTACCTCCAACCCATATACCGCCGCCGCATATTCGCTGGCAATTGCAGCCTGATCCTGTCTGGCCTCTTCGGATACCCTGCGCGCCGCAAAAGCGTTGTTAGGCATGGATATCTGCTGCCAGTTATGGTTCCCCAAATAGCGGGAACTCTGCATCAAAGACTGGGGATGGGAATACACCGTCCGGATATCGGAAAGCTTCGTTCCCGGCACGCCCAGCAGGCAGTGTTCAATCGGTATAATCTGCTCCCCGACAATATAATTCTCATATTCCACCAAAAGGTCATAAATTTCGTTGACAATTCCCGCCGTGGAATTTTCAATGGGCAGCACCGCAAAATCCGCGCTCCCCTCCTCAATGGCCCGCATGGCATCCCGGAAGGTGTCCACATGCATACTGTCCACCCTCTCCCCGAAATAACGCACCATCGCGGCCTGGGAATAAGCGCCCTGCGCCCCCTGAAACACCACCCGGGCTTTTTCTTCTTCCAGCGAATCCACCGACAGGAAGGGAAGCCGCCCCGTCCGGTCCTGCCGGGCAAGAAGCTGGTACTGCAGTTTACGGCTCATGGACATAATCTGTTCAAACAATTCCGTAATGCCCTGTCTGTTAAACTCATTATGCGCCATCTGCCGCAGCTTTGCAAGCTTCTCCTCCTCCCTGGCTTTATCAAATACATTTTTACCGTTTTCGATTTTGTATTGTGCCACCTGACCGCACAACTCCATCCTCTCTTCGTACAATTTCACAATCTGACTGTCAATACCGTCAATCTGCTCCCGCAGCCCTGCCAAATCCATGCGTTTCTTCCTCCCTGCCTTAAAATCCCGGATAGCATCCTGTATAAAAATTCCCTTTTTTGTCCACACTGACAATATGAAAAAACTATGGAATGATTTTATCAAATGCGGCGCCATCGGATGGTGCATGGAAATACTGGTGACCTCCTATGACGCATTCCGGCGCAGGGAACCCTCCCCCACCGGTCATACCTCAATTTTTATGTTTCCCATTTACGGCGCCGCCTGCCTGCTGCGCCCGCTGTGCATCCTGCTGCAGGGTTTCCACTGGATTGTGCGCGGACTCTTCTACATGTCCTGCATCTTTTCCATGGAATACCTGAGTGGACGGTTTTTACAAAAAAAAGGCAAATGTCCCTGGAATTACCGGTGTTCCGGCTGGAACATCCACTCGGTCATCCGGCTGGACTACGCGCCCGCCTGGTTTCTGCTCGGGCTTGTGTTTGAAAAAGTGGTGATGGGAAAAAAGAAGGACTGACCAAATGTCAAAAGTCCTCCTCCCCATCCCCCATATCCCCCGCGCCGATATCCAGCATATTCATCGTGCGCCTCTTTTTCCTTGCTTCCTCGGAAGCCTCCAGAATAAAATCTTTGATCGCTTTGGAATTTCTGACATGCGTAATATATAGTTCCTTATCCGTCGTGTCTCCGGTATAGCATTTTACGGTGCCAAGTCCGAAAATGCGTTCGCCAAACGAACGGATCAGTTCCACATCCTGCACTTTGTACATATAGCAGTCATTCTCCCTGCGGTTGAAAAACCCCTCCTCCACCGTAATCAAATCTTCTTTGATGTCATACACGGTAAAAGTAAACGGCAGCCCCAAAAATGCCCATCTTTTTCTTTCTGTAAATCCCATAGTCTTGTCCTTTCCATCCTATGTCATTTGTCCCCGCCGGTCCGCTGCCGTACCCGGTCATGAGGGCCGCGGCACGGCGGGGCGGATGTCTGTATCTTTTTTCTTAAAATTTTACCATATATTTTCCGAATAGAACAGTATAAAATGATCTTATTTCGCGAAAACGGTAACAGTTCAGCCCCCAATGGCAGCGGCTAAGGCGGGAGGCAGGCACGCGGGCCGGGCACAAGCGGCGGTGGACGTGCAGGGATTTCCTGCGGCAATATCCAAAACGGGAAATTCTCCGCCGGCCTCCTTCCGTT
>DERU01000014.1 GCA_002361095.1 Lachnospiraceae bacterium UBA3332 | reverse complement strand
CCGGGAAGCCGACGACAGCAGAAGGGCGCATCAGGCGCAGGCGGCTTCCCGGTTTGGCCCAAGCCCTTTCCTGCCCCGTGAAACGTACTATTTTAGATTCCCTTAAGAAAATATTCGGTATTTTGTAGTTGACAAACAATATTATATGGAATATATTATAGACAGAAACAATATTATATAAAATATAATATTATAAGAAAGCTTCCCACGGCGTTGGAACCGCCGGAGGAGAGAGGACAAGGGAAGGAAGGAGCGTATGTGAATGGTTTTTAATACAGGAGCGGCGCTGTTGGACGCCATTGTTTTGGCGATCGTGTCCAGGAAGGCAGAAGGGACATACGGATATAAGATTACGCAGGAAGTCCGGCAGATCATTAATTTGTCGGAGTCCACACTGTATCCGGTTTTACGGCGGCTGCAGAAGGACGACTGTCTGGAAGTGTACGATATGGAATGCGCGGGCCGCAACCGGCGGTATTATAAGCTGACGCCGAGGGGGAGTGCGCAGCTGCATTTGTATGAAGCGGAATGGAGAAAATATTCCGAGAAAATCACGGGAATGTTTGAGGGAGGGGCCAACGTATGAACAGAACGGAGTTTATGGGCAGGCTTTCGCAACTGCTTTCCGGTTTGCCGGAGAGCGAGAGGAAAGAGGCCATTCAGTATTATGAGGATTATTTGGACGATGCGGGCGTGGAGAATGAGGCGGAAGTGCTTTCGGCGCTGGGGACGCCCGAAGAATTGGCGGCATCCATCCGGGAAGGGCTGCGGGGAGGAAGCGAACAGCGCGGGGAATTTTCGGAATCCGGCTTTTATGAGAAGAAGGAAAAAGCGGAAAATGAAGTGGTACGCCGGGAGACCGATTCCCGAAAGGCAGATTCCCGAAATGCCGGGACCGGGGGAAATTACGGCCCCCATTACGGGGCGCACCGGATGGACAGAGGCGCTAATGAAGGGCGTGTATTGGACAGACGGTACCGCGCGGGACAGAAGAAAAGCGGATCGGCGCTGTGGATCGTAGTTTTGTGCCTTCTGGCGGCGCCGGTCGCATTTCCGCTGGCGGTTGCTCTCATGGCTTTGGCTTTGGCGGCGGTTGTGGTGGTTGCCGTTTTGGGGCTGGCAGGTGTGGCATGCGCCGTGGGGGGAATCGTTGCGCTGGCAGCGGCGGCCACCAAGTTGTTTCTTTATCCTGCGGGGGCGGTTTTGGCCATAGGAATCAGCCTGATGGTGGTTGGGTTTGGCATTTTGTGGACGATAGCGTTTGGATGGGTGCTCACACGGCTGTTCGTATGGGTATTTAGGGGAACGGCAAACGGCATTGGCAGTCTGTTTCACAGAAAGGGAGGAAATGTGGCATGAAAGCAGGAATGAGAGCGGCGCTCACCGTGGCGACGGTATGTATTGTAGCCGGGGGTGTGCTGATGGGCGCGGGCGCGGCAGCCGGCGGCAGACAGCAGTGGGAGTCGGGGGAATTTTTCCATCATATCAACCAAAACGGAGATAAAGTGCCGGATTTGGAACTGGTGGAAGAGTTATCGGATCTGAGCATATATAATGGGGAAAAAGAGGAAAATGGCGTGGAGACGCTGAGCGGGAATTTTACGCGCAATATAGCCTATGATGTACTTCCCGACAAATTGGAAACATCCATCGGAGTCCATGTTTTGGTCATAGACGAAGAGGATGTGGAAGGGATTGTACTGGAGGGAGACAACTGCGACCGGATTCAGTGTTACGTCAAGGGCGATACCCTTTATATTAAGGATGTGGGGAAGCGGAAAAAGTATCACAAAGCCGATGACAGGCAGCTGATTCTCACCGTTCCGGAGGATATTTATTGGGAGGAGGTCGAGATCGACGCGGATTTGGGAGGCGTGGACGTAGGACGCCTGCAGGCAAAGGAAGTGGACGCGGAAGCGGATATGGGATGGGTTCAAATCGGGGAACTGTCCGCAGAAAAGCTGGACATCAAGGCAGACATGGGCAGCGTGGAAGTGGAGGACGGGCAGGTCGGCAGTCTGGACATTTCCGCAAACATGGGTTCCGTCATTTTTTATGGCGCCGTGGATCACGAAATAGAAGCGGAAGCGGATATGGGCAGTATCCAGATGTATCTGGAGCAGGATGAAGAGGATTTTAATTATATCATCAAGTCCGATATGGGAAACATTGATCTGGGGGGAACTTCTTATTCCGGTATGAGTAAGGAAAAAGAGATCCGAAACGGCGCGCCAAGGACGATGGAATTGGAATCTTCCATGGGAAATATTGAAATTTCTTTTCAGTAGCGTTACAATAAACATTAAGAAAGAGAGGATAAGGAAAGATGAGCAACAAGAAACTATTACGTTCCACAACAAACAGGATGGTGTGCGGTGTCTGCGGGGGATTAGGACTGTATACCGGGATAGACCCCACCCTGATCCGTGTACTGTATGTCATTATCAGCCTGATTGCAGGCGCCGGCGTGGGAGGTTTGATCCTGTATTTCGTTTTGGCCGTGATCATTCCGGAAGACGACGGGATTGTGGACTGACGACAGCTGTCCGGCCGGGTGGCCGAATGTGAGCCGGAAATGGGGGAAGACGTTTGGGAAACCTGTTTTTTGCACCTTGGGAAAGGATGCGGGAGGGGTACAGGCAGCGGGCTTATTGGCTTAAAAAGTGGGAAATCACCTGGAAGAATACGCTGGTCACGGCGGCGGTACTGGCCGGCGTGACCGCTGTGGCCTGGGTGTATCACAGGCTGTCTGCCGGAACGGTCAACATCATTATGTTTTACACGATTGCCCTGATTTTCATTCCGCGTTTTACGCAAGGGTATGTGCCCGGCATCGTGTCTGCCATTGTCAGCGTGGGCTGCGTAAACTATTTGTTTACGGAGCCCTATTTTCAATTTGATTTTGGCAGGGAGGGATATCCCATCACTTTTTTTTGTATGATGGTAATTGCGGTGGCTGTGAGTGCGGTTACTTCCTATACCAAGGAACAGTCCCGGATGCTGGCGCGGCAGGAGAAGAAACTGATGGAGGCGGACAAGGAGAAAATGCGGGCCAACCTTTTGCGGGCTGTTTCCCATGATTTGCGTACTCCCCTGACCGGGATTATCGGGGCCAGCAGTTCCTATCTGGAGAACGGGGAGGTTTTGTCTGAGGAAAAGAAAAGGGATATGGTGGGACATATCCGGGAGGACGCCAACTGGCTGCTCAACATGGTGGAAAATCTGCTGACTGTGACCCGGATTCAGGAAGGCAACATGCGTGTCAACAAATCGGTGGAACCTGTGGAGGAAGTTCTTCTGGAATCCGTGCGCAGACTCAAAAAGAGAATTCCGGATGCGCGGGCACAGGTCCGTCTGCCGGAAGAATTTGTAATGATTCCCATGGATGCCATGCTGATTGAACAAGTGCTGATCAATCTGGCAGAGAATGCATATTTTCATGCGGATTCGGGAAAGGATATTGAACTGTATACCGATATCGGCGACGGGGAGGTTATTTTTTCCGTAAAGGATTACGGGGCAGGCATTGCGCCGGACCGCCTGGAAGCCATTTTTGACGGGGAATCCCA
The DNA here is from genome assembly GCA_002361095.1 of Lachnospiraceae bacterium UBA3332. Classification (GTDB taxonomy): domain Bacteria; phylum Bacillota; class Clostridia; order Lachnospirales; family Lachnospiraceae; genus Gallintestinimicrobium. Next base: position 845 of record DERU01000014.1, on the reverse strand, counting down.
GACGGGAAGCCGGGAATCGGACAGCTACCGGGGAATGGGAATCGGTTTGTCCATCTGTAAGACGATCATCGCCGCCCACGGCGGGCGGATCTGGGCACAAAACCATGAGGAAGGCGCGATACTGTCCTTTGCGCTTCCGGTTGCGGACGGGGGGAACGGCAGCGGCGCGGACCGTTACGGGGAGCGGCCGCAGGAATAAACAACGGTGTGGGGGAAGTATGCAGACCAACGGCACGATTTTGATTATCGAGGATGAAAATAATATCAGTGACTTTATTGCCACCAGCCTGCGGGCGCAGAAATTCAAGGCGGTCTGTACCAGAACGGCACGGGAGGGAATGACGCTGGCAGCTTCTTTGTGCCCGGATGTGATTTTGCTGGATTTGGGGCTGCCGGACATGGACGGTATGGAAGTGATACGGAGCGTGCGTGCCTGGTCCATGCTTCCCATCATTGTGATTTCGGCCAGAAGCAGGGAAAAAGAGAAAGTGGAAGCGCTGGATTTGGGGGCGGACGATTATATTACGAAACCTTTTGGGGTTTCCGAGATGATGGCGCGTATCCGCACGGCAATGCGCCACGGGGCGGTTTTGGCGGGAATGGGCGCGCCGTCCGAAATGTTTGTGACGGGGGGACTGCAAATTGATTTCGGGAAACGGTCCGTCAAGGTTGACGGCACTGAGGTACACCTGACGCAGGTAGAGTATAAGATTGTCGCCCTGTTGGCCCGCAACGCCGGTCAGGTCATGACATACGATGCCATTATTTCTCACGTATGGGGACCTTATATGGACGATAACAACCGGATCCTTCGGGTAAATATGGCCAATATCCGGCGGAAGCTG
>DERU01000018.1 GCA_002361095.1 Lachnospiraceae bacterium UBA3332 | reverse complement strand
GTGGAGTCGAAGGTGTTCGGCATCGGCGTGGAGGCGTACACGGCGGGAAGCGCGGAGTTTGCGCTGTCCTACGCGGCGATGAACAAGGAAAAGTGCATTCCGCTGATGGACAACGGACATTATCATCCGACGGAGATGGTGTCGGACAAGATTCCGGCGCTGCTCGCGTTCTTCCCGGAGATCGCGCTGCATGTGACGCGCCCGGTGCGCTGGGATTCGGACCATGTGGTGCTCTTTGACGACGAGACGCGGGAGATTGCGAAGGAGGTCGTGCGCTGCGGCGGGCTGGATGGCCGTGTGAAGCTGGCACTGGACTATTTTGATGCAGGGATCAACCGGATCTCCGCGTGGACGGTGGGCTTCCGCAATTTCCAGAAGGCACTGCTGCAGGCGCTGCTTGCGCCGCATGAGGAGCTGAAAACGCTGCAGGACGAGAACCGGATGACGGAGCTGATGGTGCGCCAGGAGGAGCTCAAGACGATGCCGTTCGGCGATGTCTGGAACCGCTACTGCGAGGTCTGCGGCGTCCCGGCGGACGGCGCATGGTTCGGGGAGATCGAGCGGTACGAGCGCGAGGTGCTGAGCACTCGCTGCTAGCTATCAGAAGAAAGGGGAACAGCGGTATGAAAATGCTGGAAGCAGAATTTATGAAAGGCTTTATCCGCATGGCGAATGACGGCTGGGAGCAGGGCTGGCATGAGAGAAACGGCGGCAATTTGAGTTACCGTATCAAAGCGGAAGAAATCGACAGCGTCCGGGATGGTTTGCGTCCGGACGGTGTGTGGCAGCCCATCGGGACATCGGTTCCGGGGTTGGCGGGCGAATATTTTTTGGTGACGGGCAGCGGCAAATATTTTCGCAATGTGATGCATGACCCTGAGGATTCCATCGGTATCATTGAAGTGGACGGGACGGGGGAAAATTACCGTAAGGTTTGGGGGCTGGTAAACGGGGGCAGGCCCACCAGCGAACTGCCCAGCCATCTGATGAATCTGGATGTGAAAAAAAAGCGGGACGGGAAATACCGGGTGGTTTATCATTGTCATGCCACCAACCTGATCGCGCTGACGTTTGTGCTGCCCCTCAAGGACGAGGTGTTTACCCGCGAACTGTGGGAGATGGCCACCGAATGTCCGGTGGTATTCCCGGACGGTATCGGGGTGGTGGAGTGGATGGTGCCGGGCGGTCGTGACATTGCGGTGGCGACCAGCAGACTGATGGAAAATTATGATGTGGCTGTCTGGGCGCACCATGGCATGTTCTGCGCGGGGGAGGATTTTGATCTTACCTTCGGCCTTGCCCATACGGTGGAAAAGGCGGCGGAAATTTTGGTGAAAATGCTTTCCATGCGTCCGGATAAGCGCCAGACGATCACACCGCAAAATTTCCGGGATTTGGCCGCCGCTTTTCAAGTGGAACTGCCGGAACAATTTTTATACGAAAAGTAAGGGGAGGAGGAAGATTGAAAATTGAAATTTTCAATCGCGAGGTTTGTGTCTGCGCGTTGCTTGCCACAAACTCGTAAGCCATGTATGGCTTTGTGCAGTAAAGCAGCGCGGAAATGAGGTAAAATATGATTTATAAAGAGTTTCAGGGGTTACGGATATCGGCGCTTGGGATGGGGTGTATGCGTCTGCCGGTGGTGGACGGTAACGATGCCAAAATTGACGAAGCCGCCACACAGGAGATGGTGGATTATGCCATGGCCCATGGCGTCAATTATTTTGACACGGCATGGGGATATCATGAGGGGAATTCGGAGACGGTCATGGGAAAGGCACTGTCCCAATATTCCCGGGAAAGCTATTTTCTTGCCACAAAGTTTCCGGGATACGATCTTTCCAATATGCCGAAAGTACAGGAGATTTTTGAAAAGCAGCTGGAAAAATGTAAGACCGGATATTTTGATTTCTATCTGTTCCATAATGTCTGTGAGATGAACATCGACGCCTATCTGGATGAAACGTACAAAATTCATGCCTATCTGATGGAGCAGAAGAAGAACGGGCGGATTCGGCATCTTGGTTTCTCTGCCCATGGAAATTATGAGGTAATGAAGCGCTTTCTGGAGGCTTACGGAAAAGATATGGAATTTGGCCAGATTCAGCTCAACTATGTGGACTGGTCTTTCCAGGATGCAAAGGAGAAGGTGGAACTTCTGCGGTCTTATCACATACCGGTCTGGGTGATGGAACCGCTCCGGGGCGGAAAGCTGGCAAAGCTTTTGGAAAAAGATGCCGACAGGCTGCGCAGACTGCGGCCGGATGAAGGGACTGCGGCATGGGCGTTTCGGTTTTTACAGACAATTCCGGATGTGACGGTAGTCCTTTCCGGTATGTCTGATTTTGGGCAGATGCAGGAAAATATCCATACTTTCGAAACCGAAAAACCGTTGGGTCAAACCGAGATGGATACTTTGTTTTCCGTTGCGGACGGCATGCTGCAGGGCGTGTTACCCTGTACGGCCTGCCGGTATTGTACCGCCCATTGTCCCAAAGGACTGGACATTCCGATGCTTCTGGAACTTTACAACGAACATAGTTTTACCGGCGGCGGTTTTATCGCGCCCATGGCAATGATGGCGGTTCCGAAAGAAAAGCAGCCGTCCGCCTGCGTGGGATGTAGAAGCTGTGAAAAAGTATGCCCGCAACAGATTAAGATTTCGGAAGCAATGGCGGACTTTTCCGAAAAAATGAACGGGTAAGGAAACAGGAAAGATAGGAAAGCGGCACATTTTGCAGATGTGCCGCTTCTGTCAGAGTATTTTTCAAACATGTTCCGGGTCAGGATTCGGTAAATCAGTGGGTGGTCCCTCCGGTTACTTTGAGATCTTCCCTGGTGTCTGCGATCGCTTCAATGGCGGCCGATATACCTTCCAGCAGCATTTCCTGAGACATGGAGGGCATGTTCTTTTTGTCCACCGCCTGCGTGGGAAGGTAAGGGATATGGATGAAACCGCTCCGCTTTCCGGGATATTTGGTGGCGGTCAAATGACAGACCCCATAGGTGACATGGTTGCAGACAAAAGTCCCGGCCGTGTTGGAAACGGAAGCTGGGATCCCTTTTTCCTGTATCCGTTGTACCATCGCCTTGATGGGGAGTGTGACAAAATAGGCGGCAGGGCCGTCTGCAAAGATCGGTTCGTCGATGGGCTGATTGCCCTCATTATCGGGAATACGGCAGTCATCCACATTGATGCCCACGCGCTCCACGGTGATATCGGGTCGGCCTCCCGCCTGCCCGACGGATAGAATCACATCCGGGTCGTACCGGGAGATGGCTTCGTCAATCACCCGAAGGGATTTATGACAGACGGTGGGGATTTCCAGCTTTATAATCTGTGCGCCCGCAATGGTATCGGGCAGTCTTTTAACGGTTTCAAGGGCGGGATTTATGGTTTCCCCGCCGAAAGGATCAAATCCGGTGACTAAAATTTTCACGTAAATACCCCCTGCCCGTTTTGCGGGCATTTTTTGCCGATTATACGGAAGAAATCACTCCTTCCTTTTCGTAAGATCGGAAATATCATGTTTTTTTGGATATGCTAAAAACCGAGAACCAGCATTAAAATGATATGTACCACGATCATAACCAGCGCCATCGGCAGCTGTGCCTTGATAACCGCCCATTTGGTGTCCCTGGTTTCCAGTACCGCGCAGGGCACGATATTAAAGTTTGCCGCCATAGGAGTCATCAGGGTACCACAGTAACCTGCCGTCATACCCAACGCGCCGATGATGGCAGGATTACCGCCCTGCATAATGACGAAGGGAACACCGATTCCGGCAGTAATGACTGTGAAAGCGGCAAAAGCGTTGCCCATGATCATTGTGAAAATGACCATGCCCAGGACGTAGACGATGACGCCGACCAGAATATTGCCGCTGGGCACAATAGCGGAAATCATCCCGGAAATCACATTGCCCACGCCTGCCTCCGAGAACACGCTGCCAAGTGCGCCCAAAAGCTGCGGAAGCAGGCAGGCGGCCCCTACCTGCATCAGAAGACGGGAAGTATCCTCCCTGGTTTCCGAAACCTTGGGTTTACAGATGACGATAGCCAGGACAAAAGCGATCACGCAGGCAACACCCGTCATGATGGCGCCGTTTAAGGCTGTGGGGGTGACCACCCCGTCTTTTTCCACGTTGTACTTCACAAAGGAGAGCGCCAGTGCAATCAGGCCCACGGCCAGTGCAGGCAGGAAAATTTTGGTTCCGATCCGTTCGCTGGCAGCCTGACGGGATTTTGGCGTGGATTCTGTGAATTTGCCGATTTTCACCTGCTTTGTGACGGTGAGGCATCCCATGATGACCAGCATTCCGCCCACAACGGCCGGGGGAAGGATCTTACCCAGCATGAAAATAAGGCCGGTCAGCGTCCAAAACAGAATGGTGCCGAGTTTGGCCGAATCGTTTTTTCTTGCGCGCAAAGCGGTGTCAAAACAGACCAAACCGCAGAGAACATAGAAAAATTCGGGAAAATAAATTCCTAAAAAATTTGTCATGACTTTCTGCCCCCTTTCAGCTGCCTGTCAAAGAAGAGTACCTGGACAATGGTCAGGATGATGGAAATGATCATTACATAGATGGCGGAGGATGCGATGGCGGACAGTGTCACATCGTAACCGGCAAGCGCCAGACCGGATTGGATCAGGACGACGCTGGCAGAGGCAGGAAAACAGTTTTGTGCAAAAAAGTTTCCGAAATTTTCGGTGGCGGCGGAGAGCCCCTTGATTTTTTCCTCTTCCTTTTCCGAAAGCGGGGCTTTCTTGGAGGTCTGTGCCGCCGCTGTGGTCATGGGCAGAATCAGGGGACGGATAAACTGTACGTGTCCTCCGATACGGATGTTTAATGCCGATGCCACCGAGCGGATGACCATCCAGATGGACAACACTTTTCCGGCCGAAGCGTTTTTGATTTTCCCGATCAGGTAAGCGGCGCGTTCCTTCATGCCGTAGCGCTCAATGATGGCGATGACGGGAAACATAATGAGGAAGATGGACATCAGGCGGTTGGCGACAAAGGAAGAGCCGATAATTTCCAGTATGTGGATAAAATCCAGACCGGAGACAAGACCGGTCACAATCCCGGCAACCAAAACAACGGCCAAAACGTCCAGCTTCAGCGCGAATCCCAATATGATGATTAAGATTCCGATGAGTTTGAGGTATTCCATTAGGTACTCCTTTCTGCTTTGCTGCTTTAAATCAGCGTCTTTTTAAAGTATTATAGCGGAGAATCGACAAAATAGCAACCATAATCGGGGAATTTCCGTGAAAAGTAACCAGTTCAGCCCCAATGGCAGCAGCGGTTCAAGGCGGGAGACAGGCACGCGGACCGGGTGGAAGC
>DERU01000106.1 GCA_002361095.1 Lachnospiraceae bacterium UBA3332 | reverse complement strand
ACCGTGAATTTACGCCCGCTAAAGAGGGCAGGAAGGTTAAAATGCAGGAAAAGGAGAAAGAGTATGTATCAGGGATTTTACAACTTGACTTCGGAAATGCTGACGCAGACACGTAACCTGAATGTGATCAGCAATAATATGGCGAACGTTTCCACACCCGGCTTTAAGAGCGACGAGTTTGTGGCTTCCGCTTTCCGGGAAAGAATGATGGCCAGGTACAACGGGGTAAATGACGTGACGCCTTCCGGTATCGGTACGATCCAGCTGGTGCGCAGCGCGGCGGGAACCGTGACGGATTATACCAACGGGGCTTTCAAGGAAACTACCAGCCCGCTGGATTTTGCACTTACCGGATCCGGTTTTTTCTGTATCCAGACGGATGCGGGAACCGTGTATACCAGGGACGGTTCTTTTACGCTGGATAATGAAGGATATCTGACGCTGCCGTTAGTGGGAAGGGTACTGGGGGAGAACGGCCCTATACAACTGCCTACGGACGATATCGTGGCGGATAGGGCAGGCAATATTTACAGTTCCGATTATACCCAAATTTACGGGACTTTGAGCGTGGTGGATTTTGAAGACTATGACACGCAGCTTTTGAAGCGGGATAACAGTGTGTTCGAGGCATCCGCCCCGGGAACGCCGATTCCGGTGGAGGTACGCTGGAAGGCCACCGAACGTGCCAATGTGGATGCGGCAAAGGAAATGACACGGATGATGTCAGGGGAGCGGTCGCTGCAGAGCGCGGCCCAGGTTCTGAAGATTTATGACCGGCTGATCGATAAAACAGTTAACCAGCTTGGGCCTACATAACCGGCGGCAGAAGGGATCGGAGAGTGTGGCCATATGTGCATAAGCGTATGATAAGGCCGCGTATTTGGGGAACAGGAGGATATTTTTATGGATATGTCATTTTACACGGCGTCTCTTGGCGCCAGGAACCAGCAGGAGAAGATGAATATTATTGCGAACAATATCGCGAATGTGAACTCGGACGGTTATCTGGCAAAAAGCGCTGTGTTTACGGATATGATGTATTACAATATGCGGGATGAGGAGCAGGTGGTGACTTCGGTGCAGGCCGGGAGCGGCGCGATTGTGCAGCGCACGGATACCAATTTTGACCAGTCCTTCTTTCAGCCGTCGGACAGCGAAATCGATTATGCGATCGCCGGCAGGGGGTTTTTCATGCTGGAGGATCCCGTGACGCAGGAGATCACCTATACCCGCGACGGTAATTTCAGCCTGTCTTTGTCCGACGAAGGTTTCCGCCTGGTGACAACAGCGGGAAAGATTGTGCTGGACAGGGAAGGGAACCATATTGTCATGGATGAAGAGGGCGGTTTTGGCGATGCGGAACCCGGTATCTATGATTTTGTCATTCTAAACGGTATGCAGAGCGTGGGGGATAACGAACTGGTTCCCGTGGAGAAATGCGGGGAACCATTTCTGTCCGAGACGGCGTCGCTGCGCAAAGGATACCGTGAGGCGACCAACGTGGATCTGGCGGACGAGATGGCCAATGTAGTGGAAACCTCACGTGCTTACGCCTATATTTTAAAGATGGTAACAACATCGGACGAAATCGAGCAGACCATCAATGGTCTGGGGCAGTGAGCAGGAGGGGGTGAAGTATGAACAGTTATGACGATATGAACAGTATGGAGCAGGATGTGATCCGGGAAGTCGGGAGCATCGGTACAGGAAACGCTGCCAGCGCGCTGTCCTCCCTTTTGGGTACGCAGGTGCGGATGGGGCTTCCGGTGGTCAGTGTATTGGACTATAACGCTGCCATGAGTGCGATCGGAAACCCGGAGGCCATTGTGGCGGCGGTCATGGTGGGGATGAAGGGCGACGTGAGCGGTATTATGCTGTTTATTTTGCATCCTGACCTGATTAATGAAATTATCGGGATTCTTCTCGGCAGAAATTTTGAGGATTATTCCCAGCTTACCGAGATGGATATTTCTGCGGTAAACGAGGTGGGGAATATTATGATTTCCTCTTATGTGAATGCCCTTTCGGGTCTGGCGGGTGTGGACATATCCCTTTCCGTCCCGGAGATTGCGATTAATATGCTTGGCGGCATCATGAGCGTGCCGATGGCGGAGTTTGGCTACCAGACGGATAAGCTGATGATGATACGGGGAAAATTCATTATCCGGGATGTGGAATTGAACAGCGATCTTTTGATGCTGCCTGATATTGATTCGCTGAATTATCTTATGAAGAAGCTGGTACAGAGTAATGAATAAAGAAATTAAAGTCGGAATTGCGGATATGAAAGTTGCGCGCAGGGAGGGGCTGCTGATTACCTATGCGCTGGGATCCTGTATTGGGATTACTTTATATGATCCGGCGATTAAACTGGGGGGGCTTTTGCATATCATGCTTCCCACTGCGGACCATACAAGAGTGGACAATATTTATAAATTTGCGGATAGTGGCATTCAGGAGATGCTGCGCAAAATGCAGGCGTTTGGGGGAGTGAAATCCCGGTATATATGCAAGATTGCGGGCGGGGCCAAGATGTTCGAGATGCAGGGGAACCTGGGAAATATCGGACAGCGCAACTCCGAAAGCGTGCAGAATGTGCTTCGGCAGGAACAAATCCGGATCGTGAGGCAGGATATAGGGGCAAATTATGCCCGTACAATGTCCCTGGATGTGGAAACGGGCGTGGTGAAGGTTCGTTCTTTCGGCCGTCCCGAAATTACACTGTAGCAGGATGGAGGTAATTATGGACAGATGTGTGGTCAGGAAACCAATTAAAGAGGCCGGTACGAATAATATCATGGGATATGAGATTAAATTTCAGTCCGGCAGCGGCGATTTATACGAAAGAGGGGACTATTCTTCGGCGGATGCGATGATCAGCTTTCTGACGCAGAACAGTGACAAGATATTTTGTGATAAGCCCACTTTTCTTACGTTTACGCCGTCTCTGCTGTTCCGCAATCTGCCTAGGCTGATCGAGAAGGATAAACTGGTTATCCAGATTGAGGATAATTTGATCGTGCATCCCCTGGCCCTTCCGATTATCAAAAAATACCGGGCAGACGGATACAAATTCGCGATCAATGATTTCCAGTTTTCCCCCAAATATATGGGGATGCTGGAATATGTGGATTATGTAAGGGTAAATGTCGGCGGTTCACAGGGCAAGGAAAAGGAATCCTTAAACCATGTAGTGGAAGTGGCGAAGGCTTTCGGTAAAATCTGCGTTGCCACGGGCGTGGATTCCAGGGATGATTTTGTGCTTGCGAATGAATTGCATATTCCGTTTATGGAAGGCAACTACATTGCGGAAACCATGGTCAGCAAAGCGAATAAGCTGGACTATGTGCAGGGCAATTTCTTCCAGCTGGTGGTGGCGGTTTCCAAGGAGGAGCCGGAAGTCTATGAACTGGAGGAGATTATCAGCAGGGATGCCGGTCTGACTTATGCGCTGCTGCGGCTGGTGAATTCCGCCTATTTTGCCCAGAGAAAGAGAACCGCTTCCGTGCGCCAGGCGATGGTTACGCTGGGTATCACACAGCTTAGGGAATGGGTATACATGCTGGGGCTGCAGATGGACGAACGCAACGATTCGGCGGAAGAACTTTTGAAAATGTCTTTCCTGCGCGCCAAGTTTGCCCAGGAACTGGTGGAAAAGATGCACCGGCCGGATTTTGTGTTAAATAAATCGGAAGCTTACATGATGGGAATGTTTTCCGGCTTGGAATATATGGTGGATGCCTCCATGGAAGAGATTCTCAGGGAGATTCCCGTCAAGGATGCCGTTAAAGACGCTTTAATCGACCACAAAGGGGAAGCGGGAATGCTGATGGATCTGATCCTTACTTACGAACAGGGGGATTGGAAGGAGAACCGGAGGCTGGCGGAGGAACTTGGGATACAAACCAATATACTGGCACAGATTTATATGGATTGCATAGAGGATGTGAACCGTATATGGGACGCCCTGATGACGGATTACGGAAGGGCGGCGGATACAGAGTCATAACGGTTCGGACTTGCCCAAACGGTTATGCAGAGTCGAAGGAGGAGTAAAAGGTGGCCGTCACGATTGTATTGACAAACCAGAAAGGCGGGGTCGGTAAAACCACCACAACCGGTGCGCTGGCGGCCGGGCTTGTGGAGAGGGGCAAAAAGGTTCTCGCGTTGGATATGGATCCCCAGGGGAACCTTGGTTTCAGCCTCGGCCTTGACAGCAGCAGCGAAAGAACCATTTATGATATGATGAAGGGGCGGCTGGGTATCCGGGAGGTTATCATGTCTACGGATTACTGTGATGTGATTCCCTCCGATATCAGCCTGAGCGCCGGTGTATTGGAATTTTACGGAAACCGGCGGGAATTGCTGCTGAAAGACGCGCTTGCCGGAGTGCAGGCGGATTATGATTTTATTATTATCGATACGCCGCCTGCGCTCAATATCCTGACCGTCAACGCATATGTGGCATCGGATTATCTGATTGTTCCCATGGCATCGGAAATTTTGAGTCTGGTGGGGCTGACGCAGCTAAAGGAGACGGTGGACTCGGTGCGGGAATCCCTCAATCCTTCTTTGGGGATCCTGGGAATCCTGTTAACGAAATATAATGCCAGAACCCGCCTTTCCAATGAGGTGAGGGATATGGCGCAGACGGTGGCGGCACAGATGAAAACCCGGCTGTTCGAGGCAAAGATCCGTAGCAGTGTGAGCGTATCCGAACTGCCTGCCCATGGGGTCAGCATTTATGAATATGCGCCTCATGCCAAACCGACGGAAGATTATCGCGGGTTTGTGGATGAGGTATTGCAGCGTATAGGGTAGAAGCAGTGAAGGGAAATACCCGCTATGGCGGGCAGGGGGTTACGGATGGCAAGAAAAACAAATAAGACGGATCATCTCTTGAACCTTTTGGCAGGAGGCGGTCAGGAGGATGCAAGGCAGGCAGCAGGGCAGGAAGGGGAAGCGGCAGTCCAGGAGGCGGGGGCGCAGGAAAAAACCGATGCCGGAGCATTGAAAGACGATGTGCAGCAGCCTGAGAAGGCAGGCATCCGCAATACCGGTCAAAACGTACAGCCGGAGGTGGTATCCGGCGCGAAGAACGTGCATGTGGTGCGCGCGGTGGGAAGCGAGGATCCGGTTGCGGAATTGATCCGGGAAGAATTGGAGAAGGACCTGGAGCAGTCATTGGAACGTGAGGAGCAGAAGCCGGAAAGCATAGCGTCTGCCCCTGTCGATTCGGAGCAGATGGAGAAACAGCGCCGGGAGGTTGAGGAAGAAAAACGGCGTGTGGCCGAGGAGGCCCAGCGCGTGGAAAGCGAACGCAAGGCGGCCGAGGAGGCAAAACAGCGCGCGGAAAAAGAGACCCAGCGACTGGAAAGCGAACGCAAAGCGGCCGAGGAAGCTCAGCGTAAAGCGGCCGAGGAGGCGGACCGGGTAGAGACGGAACGCAAAGCAGCCGAGGAAGCCCAGCGCAAAGCGGCCGAGGAGGCCCAGCGGGTAGAGACGGAACGCAGAGCGGCCGAGGAGGCCCAGCGTAAAGCGGCCGAGGAGGCGGACCGGGTAGAGACGGAACGCAAAGCGGCGGAGGAGGCCCAGCGCAGGGCCGCCGAAGAAGCGGATCGCGCGGAGGAAGAGCGCAAGGCGGCCGAGGAAGCCCAAAAGCGTGCGGCTGAGGACGCGGCACAGGCCGAAGCGGACCGTAAGGCAGCCGAAGAGGCAGAACGCAAAGCGGCGGAGGCGGATGAACGCATGATCCGCGAAGAAGACGGCATGCGCGGGCACGTGTTCTTTAACATGATGGAAAAAATTGTCCGGGATAAGGCACCGGAATATATGGAGAAATTTGGCGTTTGTAACTGCACCCGGTGTACGGCGGATACGATTGCGCTGGCATTATCCAAGCTTCCGCCCAAATATGTAGTGGTGGAAGAGACGGCGGTTTCCCCGCTGTTAAGTTTTTACGAGGATCATTATGCCGGACAGATTATTGTGGAGATTACGAAAGCCTGTATTGCCGTTAACGGCAATCCGCGGCATAAGAGGGAAACGGAATAAAACTACGGGGACAAAAGACTCCGGCCAAGGGCCGGGGTCTTTTTTAGTTTGCGCGCCATGG
>DERU01000208.1:6608-7341 GCA_002361095.1 Lachnospiraceae bacterium UBA3332 | reverse complement strand
GTTCCAGTCCGGTTCGTCCGGCTCGGAAAGGATCATGACATTGTCGTCCTCCGGATACCGGCCCTGCAGGAGAATGGCCACATAGTTGATACGCTTCATGGCCCTGGAATAGTTTTCCCAAGCCGCTTCTGCCAGCGCGTCGTCATAGCCGTCCGCATAAGTTTCATGGTAAAGCCGGGCCGCTTCCTGCAGATATTGCGAGGCTTCGATCGCTGTCTCCTGCACATTTTCAAATGGATCGGGATATTCCATGGACGCAAGCGACTGAAAAAGGACGGTCATATTATCCAGCTGGGCGAGCATATCCTCGACCGCCGTTTCGGAATTGGGGTCGATGTTTTCCAGCGTGATAACGGCGGTGGACAGGGAATCATAAAAGCTGTCCATTTCGTCATGGAAAGTATCCAGCTGTTGGTTTTTGCCACAGCCTGTACAGAGAAAAAGTCCGATGCAGAAAAGCAGGAAACCGATTTTTTTCATCTCCACTATCTCCTTTTATTACAAAATTCCATTCAAATCTACCATATTGCGGCAGGAAATGCAAGAAAAAGCAAAGATTTGATTATATATGCGCCTTTCTTTTTACAAATTTTCATGATAGAATAAAACAATACTTTCAAAACGGAGCGGTTACACTCCGATGAAGCAGGCAGGGAGTTTGCGATGACAAAGGAAGAATTTAGAAAAGCAGCCGCGCGGCGGCTTTTGTTTCTGGACGGCGCCACCGGTTCCA
>DERU01000208.1:0-6274 GCA_002361095.1 Lachnospiraceae bacterium UBA3332 | reverse complement strand
CTGGACGGCGCCACCGGTTCCAATTTGCAAAAAGCCGGAATGCCTACAGGCGTTTGTCCGGAATTGTGGATTACCCGGCATCCGCAGGCGTTGGAAAATTTGCAGCGCGCCTATATAGAGGCCGGGAGCAATATTGTGTATGCGCCTACGTTTACGGCAAACCGGATCAAGCTGCGGGAATTTGGATTGGAAGGGCAGGTCGGTGCATTAAACCGTGAACTGGTGGGCATTTCCCGCAGGGCGGCAGGCAAAAAGGCATGGGTTGCCGGAGATCTGACTATGACAGGGGAGCAGCTTATCCCTATAGGAAAGTTGGATTTTGAGGAATTGATCACCGTATATAAAGAGCAGATCGGATATCTGGCGGATGCAGGCGTGGATCTTTTGGTGGTGGAAACCATGATGAGCCTGCAGGAGACAAGGGCGGCCCTGATTGCCGCAAAGGAGACCTGTCCGGATTTACCGGTGATGGTTACCATGACGTTTGAGGCGGACGGCAGGGCGCTTTTTGGGACGGATGCCCGGACGGCGGCCGTAGTGCTGGAAAGCCTGGGGGCGGATGCGGTGGGGGCCAATTGTTCCACCGGGCCGGTCCAGATGGCCGGGATAATCCGTCAAATGGCGCAGACAGCCGACATTCCGATTATCGCGAAGCCCAATGCGGGACTGCCGTCCCTTGATGCACAGGGACATACGGTTTATGATATGGATGCCGCAGCGTTCGGGCGCGGCATGGAACTTTTGTGGGAAGCCGGAGCATCTGTGCTGGGCGGCTGCTGCGGCACGACGCCGGAGCATATAGCCGTCATGGTAAAGACGCTTTCCCAAAAGCAGCCGCCGTGCCGGCAACATACGGAACAGGGATATCTGACTTCGGAGCGGATGACGGTATCGTTTGGGTTGGACGATCCGTTTTTAATTGTGGGGGAACGGATTAATCCGACAGGGAAAAAAGCGCTGCAGGCACAGCTTCGGGAAGGGAATTTTGATCTGGTTACACGTTTTGCAAAGGAACAGGAGGAGCGTGGCGCATCCGTTTTGGACGTGAATTTCGGTATGGGCGGAATCGACGAAAAGGCTGTGATGCTGCAGGCGCTGGAGGAAATTGCCGGGGTGACCAGCCTTCCCCTGTCCCTGGACTCCAGCCATATCGAAGTGCTGGAAGCCGCCCTGCGCCGTTATCCCGGCAGGGCGCTGGTCAATTCCGTGTCTTTGGAAACCGAAAAGTTTGAGAAACTGCTTCCCATTGTCCAAAAATATGGGGCAATGTTTATTTTGCTCCCCCTTTCGGACCGTGGGCTTCCGGACAGCCTTGCGGAAAAAATAGAAATCATCGAAAAGATAAAAGAACGGGCGCTGCAGCTTGGCATTCGCAGGCAGGATATTGTGGTGGACGGATTGGTAACCACGGTGGGCGCCAACAGGAAGGCGGCGCTGGAAACGCTGGAAACCATCCGTTATTGTAAGAAAAACGGGCTTGCCACAACTTGCGGCCTTTCCAATATTTCTTTCGGGCTGCCGGAGAGGAGCAGTGTCAATACCGCTTTCCTGACCATGGCGATTGCGGCGGGCCTGACCATGGCAATCGCCAATCCCAGTCAGGATTTGCTGGTGGGGGCGGCCTTTGCCTCCGATCTTTTACTGGCCAGGGAGGAAGGGGATATCCGTTATATCGGTTTTGCGGATGAGGCGAAGGCGCGCAGGGAGCAGGAAGCGGCCGGTAAGGAAGCGCAGATCCGGAGGGAGGTTTGGACACAGGTGCGCAATTTTGCGGTCGGTCAGGGTGCTGCGGCGGACGGCGGTATGGGGGCGGCAAATCCGGCGGCGGTTCCGGATGTGATGCCCAAAGCAGGAGACTGCGCAGCGCAGAACGGGGCGGACGTTACGTGGTCCGAACTGCCGCCGCGAAAAAATGCGGATGCGGTATACCCGCAGGATGCCGGTGGAATGCGTCGGACAAAAGCGGCGCAGGCGGTCAGGGATGCCGTCTTAAAAGGAAACCGCAAGGCGGTGGAACGCCTGACCATGGAAGCTTTGGATACCGGAATTCCCGCACAGGATCTTTTGCAGGAATATCTGCTCCCCGCCATCAACGAGGTGGGGGAACTGTTTGATAAGGGAAAATATTTCCTGCCCCAGCTGATCGGCAGCGCGGAGTCGATGAAATTGTCCATCGGCGTTTTGGAGCCTCTGCTTTTGGAGTCCAAAGGCGGGGAAGAAATGCCGGTGGTGGTCATCGCCACCGTGCAGGGGGATATTCACGACATCGGTAAAAATCTGGTGGCGCTGATGTTGAAAAATTACGGATTTCGGGTGATTGATTTGGGGAAGGATGTCCCCAAGGAAAAGATTGTGGAGGCGGCCTTGGAAAATGACGCCAAAATTATCGCGCTATCCGCCCTGATGACCACCACCATGCAGGAAATGCGGCATGTGGTTCAATATGCGAGGGAGCGGGGGGTGACGGCCAAGATTATCATTGGCGGTGCGGTCATCACACAGGAGTATGCGGACGAAATCCATGCGGACGGCTATTCCAAGGATGCGGCGGATGCCGTGAGACTGGCGAAGCGCCTGTTGGGGATGGAAACGCAGTAGTGTTGAAAGAATAGATTTTTTCAAGGAGGAGATAGAGCATGAATGGTGCACAGGCAATGGTAAAGTGCCTTGAAAACGAAGGCGTTACAATGGTTTTTGGATATCCCGGCGTGGCGATCTGTCCGTTTTATGACAGTATCCTGGATTCCGATATCCGCACAATTTTGATAAGGACAGAGCAGAATGCGGCGCATGCGGCCAGCGGACTGGCGAGGGTGACGGGAAAGGTGGGGGTTTGCGCGGTCACAAGCGGTCCCGGAGCCACCAACCTGATCACGGGAATTGCCACCGCTTTTGCGGACAGTATTCCGCTGGTTTGTATCACCGGACAGGTCAAAAGCGAATTGATCGGAAGCGATGTCTTTCAGGAAGCGGACATTACCGGGGCGGCGGAATCATTTGTCAAATACAGCTATCTGGTCAGAAATGCGGAGGATATTCCTCGCATTTTCAAGGAGGCCTTCCATATTGCCAGTACCGGGCGCAAAGGCCCCGTTTTAATTGACGTGCCCATTGATGTCCAAAATGCGGCAGTCAGGAAATTCAAGTATCCCGAGTCAGTCAGTCTGCGCACCTACAAGCCTACCGTAAAAGGACATGCGGTGCAGATTAAAAAGGTAATGACCCAGCTGGAGAAGGCCAAAAGACCCGTGATCTGCGCCGGGGGCGGTGTGCTTTTGGCGGATGCCCAGCAAAAGCTGCGGGAATTTGCCCATAAGTACCAGGTGCCGGTTGTCACCACCATGATGGGAATCGGTTCGATGCAGACGGAGGATGATTACTTTTTCGGCATGGTGGGCAACAACGGCGCTCCCTGTGCCAACCGGGCCATGAACGAAGCCGATATGATTATTATGATCGGCGCCCGTGTTGCGGACCGGGCGGTCAACCAGCCGGAAATCATTACACGGGATAAGGTGTTGGTGCATATGGATGTGGATCCGGCCGAAATCGGAAAAAATGCGGGGCCGACCATTCCGCTGGTGGGGGATGCCGGACATATTTTTGAAGATATGATGCAGATTGAGATTGAGGGCGACCATGCGCTGTGGGTGCAGACCCTTTATGAATACCGGGAAACCATGACCGAAAAGCGCGTTGCCAATCCCGACTTTATCGATCCTGCGGAATTTATCCGAAAGCTTACCGACAGGATGGAGACGGACGGTATTTATGTGGCCGATGTGGGGCAAAACCAGATCTGGTCCTGCCGCAACTGCATTGTACGGGACGGGCGTTTTTTGACTTCCGGGGGAATGGGAACAATGGGATATTCCATTCCCGCCGCCATGGGGGCAAAACTGGCGCAGCCGGATAAACAGGTCGTCGCCGTTTGCGGGGACGGCTCTTTCCAAATGTCCATGATGGAGTTGGCGACCATGCGGCAGCACAATGTTCCCGTTAAAATCATCGTGATTGCAAACGGTTATCTGGGAATGGTGCGTGAATTCCAGAAAAATACGTATAATGCCCGGTATTCAGTGGTGGACTTGTCGGGAAGTCCGGATCTTTCCAAGCTTGCCGAGGCATACGGCGTGCGCTTTTTGCGCATCTCAAAGCGGGAAGAGGTGGACAGCGCCATCGGGGAATTTTTGCGCGGTGACGAGTCGGTTTTGATGGAATGTATCATTGATCCGATGGATGTTGTGAAATAAGGAGGAAAGGTCGCTATGAAAAAAATATATTCCGTACTGGTGGAAAACCGTTCCGGTGTGCTTTGCAAAGTGGCGGGACTTTTCTCCCGCAGGGCATTCAACATAGACAGTCTTGTGGTGGGGGAGACAGACGATCCTTCCGTATCCTGTATGACCATTGTGTCCAGCGGCGATACCCGCACGTTGGAACAGATTGAGAAGCAGTTAAACAAAAAACTGGATATTATCAAAGTAAAAACGTTCGACGAAATGGCCAGTGTAAGCCGTGAACTTATGCTGGTAAAAATCAAATATAACCGGAATAACCGCAGGGATATCATGGAAATCTGCAGTATTTTAAAGGCGCAGATCGTGGATATGTCCAAATCCCAGATGCTGATACAAATCTGCGACGTTCCGGAAAAGGTACAGCTTTTCTTAAAAATGCTGCAGACCATCAGCATTGTGGAAGTGGCCCGTACCGGGACCGTGGCGTTACAAAAGTGCCATGACCAGGAGTAGCGCCGGGAAAGCCGGGAAGGCGGCGGCCTGTCCGGACGGTTTTTGAATATAACATATGTTTTGAAGAATGTGTCATGACATAACAAAAAGTTATGGCATGCATGACATGAACTCATAGATTGACAGCCATAGCGTTTGTTGCTAGAATGAAACCTAAACGGGCATGCGCCGTTTATCGGCGCGTCACCAATCATAAAAACCGGATCGCCGTATTTAAAATGGAAGCGGCGGTTTGGGGCAGGGGAGGAAGAGGATGCAGAAAAAAGTATTTCAGCTTTTGGTTGACAATACCTCCGGTGTATTGAGCCGTATTTCCGGTCTGTTTTCCAGACGGGGCTATAATATTGAAAGTATAACGGCCGGTGTGACGGCGGATCCCAGGTTTACCAGGATTACCATCGTGGCCAGCGGGGATGACGAGATACTGGATCAGATCGAGAAGCAGGTGGGGAAACTGATTGATGTCCGGGATGTGCGGGAACTGGAGCCGCAGGACAGTGTGTTCCGGGAATTGGCGCTGATTAAGGTGAAGGCGGGAGCAGTGGAGAGGCCCGGCATTATTGCGGTGGCGAATGTTTTCCGTGCCAATATCATTGATGTGGGCGCGGAAAACCTGATTATTGAACTGACCGGTTCCCAGAGCAAAATAGAGGCTTTTTTGAAGCTATTGGACGGGTACGAGATTTTGGAGTTGGCGCGCACAGGGGTCGCCGGTCTCGGACGCGGCATCGACAAGGTAGTATACATGGATGAATAAGCGTCCCCAGCTGTTTCGGGGCGCGGCATCCTGCATGAACTATACAAACAAATCAGGAGGAAATTTTAAAATGGCAAAGATTTATTATCAGGAAGACTGTAACCTTTCCCTGCTGGAAGGCAAAACCATTGCGGTAATCGGCTACGGCAGCCAGGGACATGCCCATGCGCTCAATGCGAAGGAATCCGGATGCAACGTGATTATCGGTCTGTATGAGGGTTCCAAATCCTGGGCAAAGGCGGAGGCACAGGGATTTGCCGTATATACGGCGGCAGAAGCGGCAAAGCGTGCCGATATCATTATGATCCTGATCAATGATGAACTGCAGGCCGATATGTACAAAAAAGATATCGAGCCGAATCTGGAGCCCGGTAATATGCTGATGTTTGCCCATGGCTTTAATATCCATTTTGGCTGCATCAAACCGCCCAAGGATGTGGATGTTACCATGGTGGCGCCCAAAGGCCCCGGCCATACCGTCCGTTCCGAGTACCAGGCGGGCAAAGGGGTTCCCTGCCTGGTGGCGGTGGAGCAGGACGCTTCCGGCAAGGCACTGGACCTGGCATTGGCATATGCGCTGGCCATTGGCGGCGCGAGGGCAGGCGTTTTGGAAACCACGTTCCGTACCGAAACCGAGACGGATTTGTTCGGGGAGCAGGCCGTTTTGTGCGGCGGTGTCTGCGCGCTGATGCAGGCGGGATTTGAGACGCTGGTGGAAGCCGGTTACGATCCCAGAAACGCATACTTTGAGTGTATCCATGAG
>DERU01000286.1:2316-2549 GCA_002361095.1 Lachnospiraceae bacterium UBA3332 | reverse complement strand
TCTTCTGCTAATTTCAATACTATTTTTAAAACTGGATGTTTTTTGTTAAATAATCCTAAATTGGATGTGTACTTTTTGTGAATTGTAACGATTTATTAAAATATTTTAGATTTTGCTAAATATTGGTAGATCGCTGTCCTTCCCTATCGAAATTGCTTCAAAGCTTTCTGGGACAGGCAGTCCTTTTACATAAAAAGTGCGCATCACCCTCTTTTTTATACGATAGGAAATTT
>DERU01000286.1:0-2026 GCA_002361095.1 Lachnospiraceae bacterium UBA3332 | reverse complement strand
TTTCATTTCCTATCGTACAAAAAACCGGGTTGTACAACACTACGATTGAACAACCCGGTTCCCTTTGATTTTAAAAGCACATGCGGGCCCGCATGCACAGGCAAGCCGTTAAAACCGCTTTTGCGGCGGCCTTTCGCGTATACCGGCAGCGCGGTATGAGGGTTTACTGTACCACGCCGTCGCCGCTCCTGGTCCAGACAATGTTGTTGCGGATCATCTCGTCGATGTCCATACCGATAATCCGGGACGCCCTCTCCTTTGCCTGCGCCTCTTCGGACGTGCCCAGTTTCGCGTATATGTCAAAAGCCGGCTTGCGGTTTCCGTCCAAATCCAGCAGTCCCAGG
Organism: Lachnospiraceae bacterium UBA3332; assembly: GCA_002361095.1. Lineage (GTDB taxonomy): Bacteria > Bacillota > Clostridia > Lachnospirales > Lachnospiraceae > Gallintestinimicrobium. Next base: position 1,682 of record DERU01000286.1, on the reverse strand, counting down.
TCCAGATGGCTTTCCATCTCATGTGCGTTATCCTTTAAACGGAACAGCATAAACGCATCCACATCGGGAAGGGATGCCGCCTTCAAATAGCCGTAGGCCACCGATGCCTCCTGCTTTTCTTTCCCGAAATCGGACGTATAGCCTACCTCTGCCAGGGAAATGCTGCGCACCTCCCCTGCGGGATTTAAAAATTCCGGCCGGTGCATGTACTCGATCAAAATATCGATATTCTGCATTGTGATATATGGTGTCCGGATCGTGTCCTTGACCCACACCGCCGGGCCGTTCCAGGCGTAAGGGTCGTACAGCGGGGAATTATACGGATGATAAGACAACCCCCAGTCGATATTTCCCTCCCGGTTGATGTAATAATTGAAACGGTCCAAATATTCCTTCGCCAAAAAGCTGCCCGGATTGGATTTGCGGTTCCACTCCTGATCAATGGAATTATAAATCCAAACATTGGCGTTCATGGCTTTCATTTCATTATAAAGGATACGGAACGCCTTCACATAGTAACTCACATTCACGTCCAACGAAGTGGAACTGGTATACCACCAGGACGTGCGGGCATTTACCTCATTGCCCAAAATCCAGTTATCAATCTGCCCGCAGTCCGTCTGCCCGCTATAGCGCTGCCCTAAAAACGCGCCGATCGCTTTCAAATGGTCGGTTCCCTCCGCATCCGCTATGTTGAGCGCATACCCCGGACAGGAACCGCCCTTCGCCATGGGATGCACCAGATGCTGCGAGTATTCGCCGTCCCCGCGGTTTAGCAAAACCATCGTAACCTGCATGCCAAGAAAATTAAAGGTCTTGACCGCATCGTCGTAATGCCTGATCATCTCGGCGTCAAAATACCAGGTTCTGCCGTTATAGGTAAAGGGAACGGCCCCTTCCACCGACTCGTCCGAACAAATATCGTCCACATAAAGATTATAGACCACCTGCTCAATTCCCAGGTCGCCCAAATCCCCTTGAATCGTCCCCTCCATGTCCGGCAGAATCCCCTTGATTCCGGTTTGCATACGCTCTGCCGTATACTGGGCCAGCGCCTCCGGATTGGTAATATAGTGCTCGTCGCTTACCTGCATCATCTGTCCGCCCCGTTTTACGGCAACCAAAAATTTGCGGCTGAGCATCGACCCTTCCGTATCGTAGTCCAACGGAAAAGAAACCGTGACAGACTCCCCGGCATCCGCCCGCGCCACCACTTCTCCTTCGGCCCCGTCCTCATATACCTCATCCGCATACACATAAAACCTTCCGTCATCGCTGGACGGAACCGGGGAAGCCGATATTTCACATACCACCTGATCCCCCGAAACGGTACAGGATTCGATTGCCACGGTTCTTCCCGCCGCTTTCACCTCCTGCAGCCCCCCTGCAAAAACGGCCAAACCTATCGCTGCCGCTGCGGCCGCCGCCTTGACCACCGCTTTCCAAATCACTTTGTTCCCCATATTGCCTCCTGCCTCTTTTGCACTCTCCGCAGGCGGTTTTGTCCCAAACGCCTGCATATCCTATCATACCATGCCTGCAAAGAACTGTAAACTTAATGTTTTCATAAGGGAACCAATTTTGTAACAGTTCAGCCCCAATGGCATCAGCTCAAGGCGGGAGGCAGGCACGCGGACCGTGCGGAAGCGGCGGCGGACGCGCAGGGATTTCCTGCGGCAATA
>DERU01000313.1 GCA_002361095.1 Lachnospiraceae bacterium UBA3332 | reverse complement strand
CCTTAAACTGCTGCCATTGGGGCTGAACTGTTACGGATTTCCGTGTTTTTTCTAATTTAGGGCTTGCATTTGCCTGCGGATTATGATAACATAATATTCGGCCGCTGGAGCAAGCGGTTCGACAGGCTGGTGTGGCGGAATGGCAGACGCGGCAGACTCAAAATCTGTTGGTGGCGACATCGTATGGGTTCAAGTCCCATCACCAGCATAGAAAGCGCATGGTGAGATACCATGCGTTTTTTGTCTTACGGAAAAGTTTTACGGAATGTGCATATGCTGTGCGGAAATGAGGGGATCCATGGGAGAGGAAAAGATTATCCGTGCCGCCCTTTTGGGAATCGGTACGGTTGGAAGCGGCGTGTATTGTCTGGCGGAACAGCTGCAGGAGGATATCAGGGAGAAGACGGGAGCCAGGCTTGTGATTGAAAAGATTCTGGTACGTGACAAAACGAAAAAGCGGGACGGCGTACCGCAGGACTTACTGACCGACGATTGGAACGAGATTATTGGGGATGATCGGATTTCTGTCATTGTGGAACTGATGGGCGGGATAGAACCGGCGCTTACCTATGTGCAGGAAGCATTACGGGCAGGCAGACAGGTGGTTACGGCGAACAAGGATTTGCTGGCGGAACACGGTGCGGAATTGTTTGAGGCGGCGCAGGAAGGGAGGTGTGATCTGCAGTTTGAGGCGGCGGTTGCGGGGGCGATTCCGATTATCCGGCCCCTGCGCCAGAGCCTTGCCGCCAGCCGGCTGACGGAGGTCATGGGTATTGTGAACGGTACGACCAACTATATTCTTACCCGCATGTCGGAGGAAGGGATGGAATATAGGGACGCATTGGAACTTGCGGGCAGATTGGGGTATGCGGAAGCGGATCCCAGCGCGGATGTGGAGGGGTATGACGCCGGGCGCAAGCTGGCGATTATGGCTTCCATCGCGTTTAATTCCCGGGTTACCTTTTCACAGGTGTACACGGAAGGGATCACCAAAATTACGGCGGAAGATATACAATATGCCAAGGAATTTGGTTATGTGGTCAAGCTGATTGGGATGACGCGACTTACGGAAGATGGGATTGAGGTGAAGGTGCATCCCATGCTGCTGCCGGACAAGCATCCGCTTTCCTCTGTGCGGGATTCGTTCAACGCGGTATTTGTACATGGGACGGCGTGTGACGATGCCATGTTCATGGGAAGGGGCGCGGGCAAAATGCCCACGGCAAGCGCGGTGCTGGGCGATGTGATTGATGTGATGCGCAATATTCTGCACGGCAGCTGCGGGAAGATCGGATGCGGCTGTTATAAAAACCTTCCCGTGAAGCGGGTAGAGGAGACGCAGAGCCGGTTCTTTCTGCGGATTCAGGTGAATGATAAGCCGGGCGCGCTGGCCAATATCGCAGGAGTACTGGGGAATAATGACGTGAGCATTGCGCAGGTGGTGCAAAAGCACAGCCATAACGGAATCGCGCAATTGGTCATTATCACAGGTCCTGTGGCGGAACGGCACTTTAACGACGCCATTTGCATACTGCGCGGGATGTCCGTGATCCGGGAGGTTTCCGGCATTATCCGCGTATATGGCTGAATTGGAAAATATTTGCATATCCGGCTTCCCTTTTGCATATACTCGTTAAAGAAAACCCGAATTTAGGAGGACGAGTTATGGCAAGAGGTGTGAAAAAACCCATAGAGGAAAAAATCAGGGAAAAGAGAGAAGTGATCGCCGGACTCAAGCGGAGAATCCAGAAGGAAAATGAGGAACTGGAGGAACTGTTGAAACAGGAGCGGGATCAAAACCTGGAAGTTTTGAATGAGTTTTTGACAGAAGCGCATTTAACGCCCAAGGAAGCGACGGAATTGCTAAAGGCACAGGTAAAAAACGGCATAAAAGAGGACTGAGCGCGCCGCAGGACAGCGCGGAGGCAGGGCCGGTATCCGCAGGCCGGATATGGAAGCTTACGGATACGGCGGTACGGAGGATGGGATGAAACAGTTTTTAAGGGAAGCTGCGGCGGTAAAGCCGGATAAGAGACAGCTGGACTGGTACGATACGGAATTTTACGCTTTTATTCATTTTGGCCCCAATACGTTTACCGACCGGGAATGGGGGGACGGGCAGGAAGACGAAGCGGTTTTTAACCCGGTAGGCTTGGACTGCGGCCAGTGGGTGGAAACCATCAAGGCGGCGGGCATGAAGGGGATGGTGCTGACGGCAAAGCATCATGACGGTTTTTGCCTTTGGCCGTCCGCTTACACGGAACACAGTGTCAAAAACTCCCCTTTGGGAAGGGATGTGGTGCGGGAGGCCAGCGAGGCCTGCAGGAAAGGCGGGATTAAATTCGGATTTTATCTTTCCCCGTGGGACCGGAACAGTAAGCTTTACGGAACCGATGCATATAACGATTATTTTTGTAATCAGCTGACGGAACTGCTGACGCAGTATGGGGATATTTTTTATGTCTGGTTTGACAATGCCTGCGGCGAGGGGCCAAACGGAAAGAAACAGCGGTATGATTTTGAGAGATATATTGCGCTGATCCGGAAGTACCAGCCCAATGCAGTCATTTTTAACGATTACGGGCCGGATGTGCGGTGGTGCGGAAATGAAGCGGGAACCGCAAGGCATGAGGAATGGGCGGTGGTGCCCAGGGAACTGTGTTTTTACAGCCGGGTACAGACGGGGGCAGGGCCGCTTGCAAAAGAGGGGGATTTGTCTTTTCTCTATAATACCTGTCAGAATTTGGGGACGATGAACAATATCGTATATTCACAGGGATTGACGTTTACCCCGGCGGAAATCAATATGTCCATCCGGCCGGGCTGGTTTTGGCATCCGGAGGAGGAACCCCATAGCTTGGAGAGGCTTTTTCGGACATATTTGACTTCTGTGGGGGCAAACTGCTGTTTCCACCTGAATCTTCCGCCTGACACAAAAGGAAGGATTGACCAAAGGGATGTGGGGAGACTGGCGGAACTGCGGGCGCTTTTGGATCGGGAATTCGGAAAACAAATTTCTGCCAGGGTGCAAAAGCAGCAGGATTCTTTTCCCACCCAGCCGGTTTATGAAGTCACTTTCGATGTGCCGAGAAATGATTTTAAGTACGTAGTGCTGCGGGAGGATATCGCGAGGGGACAGCGGGTGGAGAGTTTCCAGATTCTGGCGGAAGCGCCGGACGGGAGCCGTTTTCCGTTTTATCAGGGAACTACGGTGGGCAACCGCAAAATCTGTCCGCTGCAGGATCCCTTTGCAGAGCAAAATCCCCTTACCCGGAGTATGGCCTACGGGGCGAAACGTTTGCTTGTCCATGTTACTTCGGCACGGGACGAGGTGTTTATGAAGAGCATAGAAGTGTATTGATGCAATTTTTATAATGTTACCGATGGTGCGCCGGGATTTTTGAAAATCCCGGCGTTTTTTTTCGGTATGACGGGCATG
>DERU01000039.1 GCA_002361095.1 Lachnospiraceae bacterium UBA3332 | reverse complement strand
AACGTCTCCGGCGGCCAGAAGCAGAGGCTTTGTATTGCCCGCGCCCTGTTAAAAAAGCCGAAAATCCTGATTTTGGACGATTCCACCAGCGCAGTGGATACCGCGACGGAAAGCCGGATACGGGAATCTTTTTCCACTACGTTAAAGGAAACCACCAAGCTGATCATTGCACAGCGTATCACTTCCGTCATGGAGGCGGATCAGATTGTGGTACTGGATGAGGGAAAGATCGTGGGGCTTGGCGGGCATAAGGAACTGATGGATTCCTGCAGCGCATACCGGGAGATTTATGACTCCCAGATGAAAGAGGAGGTGCTGGCATAATGGATGAGAAAAGAAAAGAACGGCTGATTAAAAAATATGCCCGCAAATCGCCGCAGGAACAACCCGGGGGAGGCCCGGGCGGTCCGGGAGGTCCCGGCGGCAGGGGGCGCGCAAAAGGCCCGGGCAAGGGGCGCGGTAATATGCCGGTCAAGAAGCCGAAGGATACCAAGGCGGCAGTGCGGCGTCTGCTTGGCTATTTGAGCCAGGATACCGGAAAATTGCTGTTTGTATTTTTCTGTGTGATTTTGGGAACGCTTGCGTCGCTGGCCGGTTCTTATTTGCTGCGGCCTATCATTAACGGACTGACGCAGGAGGGCGGTACCCCCCAAAAGTTACTGTTTTCCCTTTTGGTCATGGCTGCGGTATTTGCGGTGGGGATTCTTGCCCAGTATCTGCAGCAGCGCATTATGATTACCATATCGCAGGGGGCCCTGGAACGGATCCGCAACGATTTGTTTGCCAGAATGCAGAAACTCCCGGTGCGTTTTTACGATACCAATAACAACGGGGACATTATGAGCCGTTTTACCAATGACCTGGACGCGGTGGGCGATATGCTCAATAATACGGTGGTTCAGATCATTTCCAGCGTGATTACGGTGGTGGGAACTTTTTGCCTGATGCTGTATACGAACGTGTGGCTGACGGTGATTACGGTGGTTTCCGTTCCGCTGATGATGCAGGCGGCAGGCTTTGTGGCCATGCGGAGCCGGAAATATTACCAGGCGCAGCAGGCGGCCCTGGGAACGCTCAACGGTTACATCGAAGAGACGGTGACGGGACAGAAGGTAGTCAAGGTGTTCTGCCACGAAGAGACGGCCCAGGAAGAATTTGAATTTTTGAATTACGATCTGCGGGATAAGCAGATTCTGGCCCAGTTTTTCGGGGGAATTATGGGCCCCGTGATGGGAAACTTAAGTCAGGTGAGTTATTCCCTGACGGCGATGATCGGCGGGATTTTGTGCGTGCTGCGCGGATTTGATATCGGCGGTCTGACGGTGTTTGTCAATTATTCCCGTCAGTTTTCCAGACCCATCAATGAGCTTTCCATGCAGATGAACACTATTTTTTCCGCGCTGGCGGGGGCCGAACGTGTCTTTAAGGTTATGGATGAAGAGCCGGAGGCTTTAGACAGTGCGAATGCGGTAGAATTAAAGTCCTGTCAGGGGCATGTGGTTTTGAAGGATGTGACCTTTGGTTATAATCCGGATAAGACCATTCTGAAAAATATTTCGCTGTATGCCAAGCCGGGGCAGAAAATTGCCTTTGTAGGCTCCACCGGGGCAGGAAAAACCACCATCACCAATCTGATCAACCGGTTTTATGACATCGATGCGGGAAGCATCACCATCGACGGGGTGGATGTGCGTAACATTAAGAGGGACGACCTGAGGCGTAACATTGCCATGGTACTGCAGGATACCCATCTGTTTACCGGAACCATCCGGGAGAACATTCGTTATGGGCGGCTGGACGCTACGGATGAAGAGGTGGTGGAGGCGGCAAAGCTTGCCAGTGCCGATCATTTTATCAAACGCCTGGAGCACGGTTATGACACGGTGATCGAAGGGGACGGCGCAAATTTAAGCCAGGGGCAGCGCCAGCTTCTCAACATCGCCAGGGCAGCGATATCAAAGGCGCCGATTTTGATTTTGGATGAGGCGACTTCCTCTGTGGATACAAGGACAGAGCGGCATATCGAGCACGGTATGGATCGGCTGATGGCGCAGCGGACGACGCTGGTTATCGCCCACAGGCTCTCCACGGTCAGGAACGCCAATGCAATCATGGTATTGGAGAACGGAGAGATAATCGAACGGGGCGACCATGATGAATTGCTGGCGATGAAAGGCCGTTATTATGAACTGTACACCGGTAAGAAGGAACTGGACTGACGCGAAAAACCTGCAGGGTGTACCGGATTTATTGCGCGGCGGTTTTCGCGGCCGGATGCGCAGCGGTCTGGGCTTGGCCGGACCGCTGCGCGGGAAAGGAGGAGAGATGGCCTTTACACCAAAGACATTGGATTTTAATTTAAGTCCTTACACGGGACTGACCAGGCAGAGTTGGATTGAGGCGGGGGAATACCTGTTGGAAGGGATTTTCCAAAATATCAGGCATTTTGAAGATCCGGTGGTGATGCCCCGCAAAGAAACGCAGGTGACCTATCCCCACAGTGCGGACGCGGTTTGGGAGCAGAAAGCGGAGTACTTCGAGGGTTTGGCGCGGTCTTTTTTCATTGCGGCCCCCCTGCTGCACGACAATCCCGGTCTGCATATCTGCGGCTATGATATCCGGGAATATTATAAACAACAGATTCTGCGCATTTGTTCCAAGGACGATCCCTTCTCTGCGGGCCGCTATGAAGAGATGCAGGAAAAAGCCCGGGATTATCACCGCGCTTTCCAACAGACGGTGGAGACCTGTGCGCTGGTAATTTGCCTGTGGATCTGCAGGGAACAAATCTGGGATACCTATGAGAAAAAAGAAAAGGATGTGATCGCCGAATTTTTGACCGGGTATGCGCATGGCTATACCGTGCCGCAGAACTGGCGCCTCTTTAATATGTTGGATATGGCGTTTCTACATATGGAAGGATATCCGATTGATAAGGATATCATGATGGAACATGCGCAGGCAATTCTAAACTATTATGCCGGGGACGGATGGTTTCGGGACGGCCAGTGCTTTGACTACTATTCCTGTTGGGCGTTCAATGTCTATGCCCCGCTTTGGAATGTGTGGTACGGGTATGAAAACGCTCCGTATCTGGCGGGGAAATTTGAAGAATGTTCCAACCGGCTGATGGAGACTTACGGGGATTTTTTTGACAGGGACGGATTTACCAATATGTGGGGCAGAAGCAATATTTACCGCAACGCGGCCACCAGCGCTTTTGACGGCAACCTGTTTTTGAAAAACCATAGGGCGGATCCGGGCCTTGCGCGGCGTATCAGTTCCGGATCGCTTATGCAGTTTATGACCAGGGAGGATTTCCTTTACAAAGGAGTGCCTACGCTGGGATTTTACGGGCAGTTTATGCCGCTGGTACAGGGATATTCCTGTGCCGAATCCCCCTTCTGGCTTGGCAAAGCGTTTTTGTGCCTCCATCTGCCCGCAGACCATCCTTTCTGGACGGCAAAGGAACATAACGGAAGCTGGGAGACGCTTGGGGAAAACGGGGTGAAGGTGACGGCGCTGGACGGCCCTGCCCTTTGCTTTTCCAACCACCAGGCCAACGGCGAGACAATATTGCGTACCGGCAAGGTGGTGAAAGAGGCGGAAGATATCCATGGCATGTGGAATTATTCCAAACTGTGCTACAATACCAAATATCCGTGGGAAGCCGCCCCTGCGCCGGAGGAGGGCGTGGAAAGCCAGCAATATGTGCTTCATGATACGCTGACGCAGGCTTATGAAAGGTGTAATGTGACTTTCTGGAGCGGAATGAGGGACGATGTGCTTTACCGGAGACAGTTTTTCCGTTATGATACCAAGAAGGAGACACACTGGATGCAGGCGCTGAACCTGGCGGATTTTGCGGTGCCCTGCGGGATAATCCGGGTGGACCGGCTGCGGCTTTTCAGGCAGACGGTAGAATTGACGCTGGGCGCGTATGGATTTCCGGATAACGGCACGCAGGTGCGGCATTTGGAAAAGGACAAAGCCAGGGCGATTGTTTTGAAAGGGAAGGATTTTACGGGAAGGGAGAAACAGTTGGCGATGACCGTTTATGACGGCTGGGACGGGTTGGATCTTGTGCATCGCAGCGGTACCAACCCGGATTCCGAACATTCGATTGTAGTGTTTGCCAAAACCTCCCGGAAAAAGCATTACGGGAATGAGCCCCATATCCTGATTTCACAGGTGATTACGAAGGAGAGCGCAAAGGATTTTTCGGAGGAGGAGATTTTCCCCATAGGCTCCGTTTCCTACACGGATCCGGAAGGGCGCGGCGGTTATGGTCCGGTGACAGTGACCCTCAAAGACGGCACGCAGCGCCGCATTGACTTTGCCGGTATGGAAGGACGTCTGATGCTGTAGGGCAGCACAATTTAACAGTTAAAGTGCAAGATTTTACATGGAGACGGATGGGGGATTGTGGTAGACTGCATATATACCGGACGGCCTGGAATGATTTTCCAAATGCGCTTTAGCGCATGACAGGCCGGAAATGACGGAGCAAACAGGAAGAAGGGGGTATGGCGATGCGGTATTTGGAGATTACGAAGGAGTCCTTGGGGGAAGGGACGAAGCTTTTGGAGCAGGAGGTTTCGGGAGTGCGCATGACGCTTCCGGCGGCGGGCGGGGGGCTTTTGCTGCCGGAACTGTTGACCTGTAAGGAGCGGTATCTGACTTTCTTTCTGACGGTGGAGGAAGCGCACAGCATGGCGTTTAATCTGCAGTTTTGGGCGGAGGGGGAGGAGGAAAAAGCTGCGTTTACCACCCGATTTGGCATTCTGGGGAATGTGCGGGCAAAGATCTGCCTGGATTTATCCCTCACGGACGCGCACCTTTTGTTTCCCGAGGCGAGCGTAGGGCAGCAGAAAGTGGTCTGCCACGGCAGAAGGATTGTCCGGGAAGAGATGGTGCGGGCGGAACTGGTGGGACTGCCCTGTTTCCATGACGTGACGGTGAAGATTGAGGAACTTGCCCTGACGGATTCCTATCCGGAGGAGTTTCCGATTGCGGATGAGAAGCTGGTGGACGAACTGGGGCAAAACCGCAAGAAGGAATGGCCGGGAAAACTGCATGGCGCGGAGGCGGTAAAAGAAGCGTTGAACCGCCAGCTGCTGCAGACGCAGAAAGGCTATCCCTTTGAGGACTGGACGCCCTACGGAGGTTGGAAAAACAAGAAACTGCGGGAGGGGACGGGATTTTTTGCAAGCTGTAAGGAAAACGGGAAATGGTGGCTGACGGATCCGGAGGGCTATGCGTTTTTCAGCATGGGGCCAGATTGTGTCGGCGTGAGAACGGACTGCCGGGTGGACGGATTGGAAAAGTGGCTGGAATGGCTGCCCAAAGAGGACGATCCCGTATATGGGGGGTGCTATGATAAAGGCATGCGCAACCGGCCGGAAGCACGCCGGGATTGCAGGATGTTTTCCTATGCGCAGGCAAATCTGATCCGTGCGTTCGGGAACGATTGGTATGAGAAATGGAAAACCATGGTGACGGGACAGTTAAAGGGCGTGGGGATGAATACGCTTGGCAACTGGAGTGACAGTGAATTGTTCGGCGTCATGAAGATTCCGTATGTGACGTCCCTGCCGGAATTCCCGGGAACCAAAACCTTTATTTTCCGTGATTTTCCGGATGTATTCAGCAGGGAATATGAGGAAAACGCGGATAAGTGCGCGCAGGCGCTGGCACAGCGCAGGGACGATCCGTATATGATAGGTTACTTTTTGCGCAACGAGCCCGCCTGGGCGTTTGTGGACAATTTGATTTTGGCGGATGAAGTTCTTTATAATCCCCGGCGGACGGCATGTAAGGAAGCGCTGGTTGCGTTTTTACAGGAAAAATACAAAACGGTGGCAGAGTTAAACAAAGCGTGGAACCGGGAACTGGAAAGCTTTGACAGTCTTTATGAATCACAGCGGCAGGTGTCTGCATGGTCGGATGGGGCCCGTGAGGATATGAAGGCGTTTTCGAGGCGGATGCTGGCAGCCTATGTGGGAATCGTGGCGAAAGCCTGCCGGAAAGTGGACCGCAACCACATGATCCTGGGGATGCGCTGGGCATGGATTTCCGATCCGGATTTGGTGACGGGCTGGGAGAATTTTGATGTATTTTCCATCAACTGCTATGCGCAGGATCCTACGCCGGCGATCCAGAACGTGGTGGATTTGGGTGTGGATTTGCCGGTGGTGATTGGGGAATTCCACTTTGGCGCTTTGGACGCAGGCCCGACCGCCACCGGGCTGGAGGGGGTAAAGACGCAGGCAGACCGGGGAATCGCATACCGGCATTACTGCGAGCGGGTGGCCGCCCATCCCTGCGGCGTAGGCTGCCATTACTTCCAATACGGAGACCAGTTTGTACTGGGCAGATTCGACGGGGAAAACTATAACATCGGATTGTTTGATATTTGCTTCCAGCCTTATACGGAGATGATGGAACAGGTGCGGGAATGCAGCAGGCACATATATGAGGTCGCGGACGGCAGTCTGGCGCCCACAGGCCAAAAAGCCCAATCCATTCCCATGATTGCCTACTAGGATTAGGGCGTGTTTGAAAAATCATTCCCGCCGGCGGCATATCCCGCGCACGGGAGGCGGCTGCCGGCGTGTCTCTGCCGGAATTTGCCGTGACCGGTAGGAGTGCCAAAGTATAAAACCCCGCTGTTTACAGCGGGGTTTTCGCGTATCATAAGGAGCACAGGCAAAGCCTGCCGCCCGTTTTAAAATTTTTTCCAGGTATTTTTGTTAAAGAGCAACAGAAGCGGGAACAGTTCCAGTCTTCCGGCAAGCATGTCAAAGATCATCACCAGCTTGGAAACGTTGGAAAAGAGGGAAAAGTTACCGGTGGGCCCTACCGTCTCAAGTCCCGGTCCGATATTGTTCAAGGTGGCTGCCACTGCCGTAAAAGTGGTAGTCAGGTCAAAATTATCGAAGGTGAGCAAAAGCAGGGATATGGTGAAAACCAAAATATAGGTAAACAAAAAAACATTGGTGGAACGGACGGTTTCGTGCTCCACTACTTTCCCGTCAAACCGGACTTTTTTGATGCTCTTTGGGTGGAGCAGGAGTTTAAGTTCCTTGGCCACGGTTTTAAAAAGAATCAAAAACCGGGAAACTTTGATGCCGCCGCCGGTGGAACCCGCGCAGGCTCCGATGAACATCAGGACCACCAGGAGACCTTTTGAGAAGGTGGGCCAGAGGTTGAAATCCGCCGTGCCGAAGCCGGTGGTG
>DERU01000256.1:1209-3318 GCA_002361095.1 Lachnospiraceae bacterium UBA3332 | reverse complement strand
CTTCATGGCAATCTGCGTGCCTTCCCCGCAATCAATCAGGATACTTTTTCCGTTATACCGAACCATCAGGGAGGTGAGCCACCGATACGGCAGCGGCATCATCCCTCCCGTTCCCAAAAGACATACTTCCAGCATATTTCCTCTCATTCCGCTGCCGGTTTGAGGAATTTCCTTCAAAGAAGCTCAACGGTCTCTTTCTTCTCCACGGGAACCGCAAACTGCCCAATCCACTTGCGATAGCAATCCTCGCACAAATCAAAACTGTGCCGTTCCCCGTCCATGGAACTGAAATATCCAAAAAGCTGATCCGCCGCAAAACAGCCTTCCTTGAGTACACCGTCCTCCACCCGCAAAGTCCTGCCGCACCCGTTACAGGTCACGGCGCATAAACGTTGTTCCCCGCTAAACTTACGCATGGTATCCTCTCCCTTTTTCCGCAAAAATCAAACTTTTTCATCAAAATCCTACGGTTTTGAGTATATCGTATTTCTTTTGCAAAAGATAGCGGTAATTTCTCCATGCGCTTCCTATCTCTTCCACATAATAAGGGCATCTTCCCTGGGTTTTTCGTAAAATCCCCTACGAATCCCTTCCGTGGCAAATCCCAGTTTTTCATAGAGGCGCACCGCCGCTATATTGCCGCTTCTGACTTCCAGCGTAAAATGCAAAACGCCGCGCCCTCCTGCCGCTTCCATCAAAACCGTCAGCATCCGCTGCGCGATTCCCTTTTTCCTGTAGTCCTTTTGCACCGCCACATTACAGATATCCGCATCCTCAAAAGACTGCCAGAATCCGCAACAGCCAACCACGGCGCCATCCAGTTCTGCCACCAGATAGTAGGCGTTTTCGTTGGCAAGCGCTTCCTCATAGGCCTGTTTTGTCCAAGCCTCCGGTGTTGACGCCGCTTCCATGGCGGCCACTGTGGCAGCGTCCTTTTTTTCCATCGGGCGGATACGCAGGATAGAGTTTTTCTCTTTCTGCCCATTCCCGTCCGCTTCCATCGTCTGCCTTTCCACACTGCCCTCCGTATTTTTACATCCGCACAGCAATATACCGCGTGTGTTTAGAAATTTCCCCAGAGCATTTTTCAAACACACTCTAGCGGACGCAGATTCCTGCTTTCATACGCTCCTTTTCATCCTCGGTGGCCCCCAGCCGTTCCCGCTCCGCCTGCGGCGCCCGCAAATACTGCGGGACAAAATCGGCAGCCGTCACCAACCGGCCGGCCTTTGCGTACGCCGCTCCCAGAACAGCCACCGATGCCGCCCGCTGGCAATTGCCGTTTGCCGGGGCAAAGCTGTAAGGCGTGCGTATGGTTTCTTCCAACAGTTTGCGGTAAACACTGACCCCGTCTCCCAGAAAAATGACTTCCCGTCCGCCGGCGTTTATCTTTTCCGCCAGCTGCTGCACCGTCAGCGCGCACTGCGCCAACTTTTCACATAAAACATAAGATCCGTTTTCTTTCTCGAACGTGTACAATCCCGTATACACCTGACTGCGCCGCGCATCCATGATCGGACAGATCAGTTTGTCGCTGCCGTATAGGTTCATGGCGAGGGCATCCACTGTGGGGATTGCCGCAAGCGGAATACCCAGCGCAAGTCCCAGCCCCTTGGCGGTGGCTGAGCCGATCCGAAGCCCCGTAAAGGAACCGGGCCCTGCCGCAACCGCAATCACATCAATGCTGTGCAAATCCAGTTCCACCATTTTCCCAAGGGCATCCAGCATCGGCAGCAATGTCTGGGAATGGGTCTTTTTATAATTTGTGCTGTATTCCGCGACCAGGATGTCATCCTCCACAAGCGCCACCCCCGCCACCAGCCCGGAACTGTCCAGCGCCAGAATCTTCATGGCCTTGCGCCTCCTCTTTCCAAATTCAAAAGGGCTGCGTCTCCCCCAAGCCGTTCCCTTTCAATTTCCATGACTCGTAACCGTAATTTTGCGATACGAAAATCCTTTTTCCAAATTTTTTTCAATTTTTACTTCTATATAAGAAGCAGGCAGAATCTCCTCGATCAGATTCGCCCACTCAACCAGACATACGCCCCCGCCAAAAAAGCAGTCCTCGTATCCGATCTCTTCCATTTCCTCCACATCCCCGATGCGGTA
>DERU01000256.1:0-916 GCA_002361095.1 Lachnospiraceae bacterium UBA3332 | reverse complement strand
TTCCTCCACATCCCCGATGCGGTAGACATCCAAATGATAAAAGGGAAGCCTGCCTTCCCCGTAAACCTGCAAAATCGTAAAAGTGGGACTGCACACGGGCCCTAAAATCCCCAGTCCGGCCGCCACTCCCTGGGTAAACACGGTTTTGCCCACCCCAAGATCCCCGATCAGGGTATAAACCTGTCCCGGTTTTGCGCTTTCCCCGATTTTTTTCCCAAAGGCGAAAGTCTCTTCCGCCCCAAAGCTCTCTATCGTCATTTAAACCGTTCCTCTGATATTCACCTTTTTCGGTTCCATATGAGTGGAAATCATGGCGATGATTTCCGCCTGCCTGTCGCCCAGTTCTTTTTTCGGGAAAATGCTCGCGTTGATTCTGCTGGTATATAAAATAATACTTCTCCCTGTGGAAACGGCTTTGTACATGTCTTCCCAGCGCTGGAACTGTTCTTCCTCTCCCTGGGATACAAAAACCCCCTCCTGTGTCATCCTGTAATGCAAGGCTTCCTTAAAAACCGGCTGCAACGCCTGCTTCTGGGCCCGCATGTAAAGGGAAACCGGCAGATAAAATAAAATCACCACACCGAAAATCAGATAAAGCGGATAACCTTTCATAAAAAAAGCCACGATCCCCAGTGCACCCACCGCGCTGCCAAGAATTCCCGCCGAACCTGTATAGGTGTGATGCAGCATGTAATCGTACAGAACGCCAGCATCAATTTTTACGTCAAATTCCACTTCCATGTCCGTCGTCCTCCTGCCCTAGAGCGTGTTTGAAAAACGCTTTCCCTGACAGTAATAGACTACAACATTCCTCCCGGCCGGTCAAGCACGAATCTCAAAAAAGCACGGAAATCGTAACAGTTCAGCCCCAATGGCAGCAGAGAATCCGCAGGCATGGACAGTCTCCGAATGGCGG
>DERU01000105.1 GCA_002361095.1 Lachnospiraceae bacterium UBA3332 | reverse complement strand
AAAAGTAACGGCTGAACTGTTGCCGATTTCCGTGTTGTTGCAAAAGAATAGATTGTTTTTCATAAAAAAAAGTGATATGATAACCCTGTATCGTATTTGCGGATGCGATTTTGGGTATCCGCTTCCAAACAAAGGAGGATTTTATTATGAAAAAATGGTTCAGCGCTGCACTGGCCGCCCTGATGACGGTATCTTTGGCGGCATGCGGCAACAACACGGCTCCTGCAGAGTCCGCTCCTGCAGCCACGCAGGAAGCGGCGGCGCCGACGGAATCCGCTGCGGAAAATGAGGCGGAATCCGTTCCCGCAGAGTCCGCTGCGGCAGACGCAGAGGGCGCGGCCCTCAAGATTGCCATCGTATCCAGCCCTTCGGGCGTGGACGACGGTTCCTTTAACGAGGACAACTACAACGGGATTTTAAGTTTTATCGAGAAGAATCCGGCGAGCACCGTCAATCCGGTGAAAGAGCCCACCGGCGACACGGCGGCGGCCGTGCAGGCGGTTGCGGATATCGTGGCGGATTACGACGCGATTGTGTGCTGCGGTTTCCAGTTTGCGGGTATCGCGCAGGTGGCGCAGGACAACCCGGACGTGAAATTTATTTTGGTGGACAGCTTCCCCTCCGATGCGGAAGGAAACGAAGTGGAAGTGGAGAATATCTATGCGATGCAGTTTGCGGAGCAGGAGAGCGGATTTTTTGCAGGCATGGCGGCGGCGCTGGAGACTGCGACCAATAAGGTAGCCAGCGTACACGGAATCGCCTATCCTTCCAACGTTAACTACCAGTACGGCTTTGAGTGCGGCGTGAAATATATCAACGAGACGGAAGGCAAGTCCGTTGAGGTTGTGGAGATCGCGTCTTATGCCGGTACGGACGTGACCAACGCCAATGTGGGCGGTAACTATGTAAACAGCTTCAGCGACGAAGCGACCGGTAAGGTGGTCGGCAACGCCCTGATCGGGGAAGGCTGCGACATTATCTTTGTGGCGGCGGGCGCTTCCGGAAACGGTGTGTTCACCGCAGCCAAAGAGGCGGAAGGCGTGAAGGTGATCGGCTGCGACGTTGATCAGTATGACGACGGTGCAAACGGGGATTCCAACGTGGTGCTCACCAGCGGTTTGAAGGTGATGCATTCCAACGTGGAGAGGGTTCTCGGGGAAATCGCGGACGGTTCCTTTAAAGGCGCGAATGTGGTACTGACTGCGGAGACGGATTCTACCGGTTATGTGAGCGCGTCCGACAGATGCCAGCTTTCTGCGGACACCATTGCAAAAATTGATGAAGCTTACGCAAAGGTGAAGAGCGGCGAGATTGTGCCTGCGGCCAATTTTAACGGCATCACCCCGGAAAGTTTTGAAGTGGCGAAATAAAGTGTTGGACTCACCGTTACCGTTTGGCAGACTGCTATGCGATAGCCTGGGGTTGGGAATTGGCCGGGGCTTTGCCCCGGCCTGTTCTTTTCGGATTGGCGCAAAGGAAGCGGTTTGCCTGCAGAAAATGTCCCGGATGAAATGGGATATGGGGTTTGCGGCATTCCGAAAGGAACAGGCATATTGCCGGATAAAATGGCACGTAAAGAGGAAAGGGGGAAGCCACATGCCCGAATACGAATATATCGTGGAAATGCGCCATATTACAAAGCGCTTTCCGGGAATCGTCGCCAACGACGATGTGACGATACAGATCAAAAAGGGGGAAATTTATGCGCTGCTTGGGGAAAACGGCGCAGGAAAATCCACGCTGATGAGCATGTTGTTTGGCATGTATGAGCCGGATGAAGGGGAGATTTACATACGTGGGGAAAAGGTACAGATCGCTTCCCCCAACCACGCGACGAAGTTAAACATCGGTATGGTGCACCAGCATTTCAAGCTGGTCAGCAATTATACGATTGCGGAAAACATCATTATGGGGACGGAGCCGGTGAAAAAATCGTTCGGGCTGTTTAGAACGGTGGATCTGAAAAAAGCCAACGGGGATATTCGCGCACTTTCCGTCAAGTATGGGCTGGAGGTGGAACCTACGGATGTCATTGAGAAGATTAACGTTTCCACTCAGCAGAGGGTGGAAATTTTGAAAATGCTTTACCGGGAGGCGGAGATTTTAATCTTTGATGAGCCTACCGCCGTGCTTACCCCGCAGGAGATCGAATTTTTATTGGAAATTATCCGAAGTCTTCGGGAAAGCGGCAAGACCGTGATTTTGATCACCCATAAGCTGGAAGAAATCAAACAGGTGGCGGACCGGTGCGCCATTTTGAACAGGGGGAAGCTGGTGGATGTGTTGGATGTGGCGTCCACCAGCACTAAGAAGATGGCGAATCTTATGGTGGGCCGGGAGGTCAGTTTTCAGACGGACAAGCCGGAAGCCAAATTTGGAAAAGTCGTTTTGGATGTGCAGAACCTTACCGTGAAAAACCGGGATCACTTTGATGTGGTCAGACAGGTTTCGTTTCAGGTGCATGCGGGAGAGATTTTTGCCATCGCAGGCGTTTCGGGGAACGGGCAGGTGGAGATTGCGGACGCGGTGGCGGGGCTTTTGGAGGTGTCGGACGGGCGGATTGTTTTAAACGGCAGGGATATTACGCACGAACCGATCCGCCAAAGGGCGCTGGAGGGAATCGCCTATATTCCGGAGGATCGGCAGAATTACGGATTGGTAATGGATTTTACACTCTCGGAAAATCTGGGGCTGCGCAAGTATTTTCGGGAACCGTTTTCCAGAAAGGGAATTTTAAACCAGAAGGAATTTGACGCCTATGCGGACAGGCTCATAGAAAAGTACGATATCCGCAGCGGACAGGGGGGCCGCACCGTCGTGCGTTCCATGAGCGGCGGCAATCAGCAGAAGGCCATTATCGGCAGGGAGATCGAGCAGGACTGCCCGCTTTTGATTTTTGTGCAGCCCACCCGCGGGCTGGATATCGGGGCCATCGAAAACATCCACCGGCAGATGATCGGGGAGAGGGATAAAGGAAAAGCCGTGCTGCTGATTTCTTTGGAACTGGACGAGATCATGGATTGTGCGGATACCATCGGTGTCATTTATAACGGGCAGATTCAGAAAATTGCGGATGCAAAGACGCTGACCGCCAACGAAGTCGGGGAATTTATGATGGGGGTAAAACAGCATGCATAAGAAGAAAAACGGATTGCGGCAAGGGATCGTGAAGGTGTTCGGAAATCCCAGACACCAGAATGTAACCATTCCGGTTTTTACGATTTTGATCGCCCTGCTGGTGGGCAGCGTGATACTTCTGGCGTTGGGGAAAAATCCGCTGGGCGCATATTATAACCTTTTGCAGGGCTGCGGACTTGCGCCGAAAGCATCCTATGCGGGACATAAAAATATTCTGACGGATTTTATGAATTTTTTAAGTTACTTAACCCCGATGATTTTCGCGGCGCTGGCCTTTGCGGTGTCGATGCGTTCCGGGCTTTTTAACATCGGCATATCGGGGCAGATGCTGGCGGCCGGTTTTGCGGCCACGGTCACGGTAGGTTACAGTACCCTTCCTGCGGCTTTGGCCAAGCCGCTGGCAGTGCTGGTGGGTGTCGCCGCCGGTGCGGCGGTGGGGGGACTGATCGGTTTTTTCAAATACCGTTTTAATATCAACGAAGTGGTGTCCTCCATTATGCTCAATTATATTTTGCAGTATGTGTGCAGCTTTTTTATCAATACTTATTTTGTGGATGCCGTTTCCAGACAGTCAAAGGCGGTTTCCGCAGCTTCCCGCCTGACGCTGGTGGATACGGCGGTGGGGGATTTAAAAATGGACATTCCGCTGGGCATCCTGCTGGCCCTTCTTGCGGTGGCGGCGGTGAAATTTTTGATGGACAGGACGAAGCTGGGATATGAGATGAAAGCGGTGGGCTTTTCGGGTAGCGCTTCCCAATACGCGGGAATCCGTGTGGGAAAAAACCTTGTGCTGACCATGCTGATTTCCGGGGCGCTGGCCGGGCTGGCGGGGGTTACCTACTATTTGGGGTATTTTGGCTCCATCAGGCCCCGCGCCCTGTGCGATACGGGATTCGATGCGATTGCGGTTTGTCTGCTTGGGAACTGTAATCCCGTGGGGATTATTTTTTCTTCCCTGCTGATTACGCTGATTGATAAGGGAAGTACCTATATGAGTTCAACGGCGGGGGGGCAGGCAGAAATTTCGGATGTCATCACGGGTGTGATTCTTCTGTTTTCCGCATGTACCGCATATATCAAATACCGGGTGGCACGGCTTGCGGACCGGGAGGAGGGCTGATATCCCCTTCCCTTGTGACGCCGAAAGCGGGCGCAGGATTTTGCCCGCCGGAGCATGTTTGAAAGATGTTCCGGGTATCCGTAAACTTGATATGCGCATAATGCCGCGCAGAAATGAGGAATAGGTTGAAAAGCCCGCTAAAGCGGGCAGAGGGGTTAGGTTGAAAAACCATATACGACAGTTTTTCAACCGTGAATTTACGCCCGCTAAAGCGGACAGCGGGGTTAGCGTGAAAAATAAGCCTGATGGCTTATTTTCACAAAGCTATTTGCGCCGGAGCGTCGCAA
>DERU01000104.1 GCA_002361095.1 Lachnospiraceae bacterium UBA3332 | reverse complement strand
GAGTTCAAGTCTCTTTTCCTGCACTGTCAAAAGCACTTTGCATCAGCAAAGTGCTTTTTTGGTCACGACAAAAATGAAGTTTCCGTCCTGCCAAAAAAGCTGTCCGTCTACAGCCGCCGGTATGCGAAATCCGGGTCATAGCCCTCTTTGCATATATCGGGCGGGGCTTCCATAGCAGAACGCTAAATTCCGGCTATTTTCTTATTCAAAAACCAACAATTCGCTTTTTCACCATATATTCTCCAAAAGGCAATTCCCCTCATGGCTATTTTTTTGTGGACTTTTCCTGCGCCATATTTTAAAATGGTAAAAACGCCATAAAAGGAGGCCTGTCTATCCATGGATATACACACAAAAATCGAATTTTTTACAGAACTGCTCTCCTGTTCTCAACGGTTGTCCTACGGTTGTCTGGACGCTTCCCTCTCCCTGCTTGCCACCAACAGTCCAAACCGGGAAGTATACGATATCCTGCTCTCCCAAAGCGGATACCGGGACTATTTCCTGCAAAAACTGCCTGCCTGTGGCGCTCCCTGGATGATGGCCGACGTTATGGGCTTTGTATGGATTGCCGTTTTTGAGCGTTCTCAGGATACGGTGCGCGCTGTTCACCTGATCGGCCCGGCCTGCTTTCATGACGCTCCCCTGCGGACGCTGTTGCACCAAAATGTCCTGACGGGCAAAAAAACGTCGGACACCCTTTCCGCCCTTCTTCGTACATTACCCGTCTTATCCTTTACCGACTATCTCAAATACGGACAGATGCTGCACTATACCGTTACCGGCCAAAAAATTCTGCCGGGAAGTTTTTATCTTTGCGGATTTCCCCCACAGGCGTCCCTTACCGCGCAGGCCCCTGCCCGCCGTCAAAACCATCCGGCATGGGCCTGTGAACAGGCGCTGGCCCATGCCGTAAAAGAAGGCCGCACGGATGACCGGACGGTTCTTGACGAATTTTTTGCCGTTCTTCCCTCCTGCCCGGACGGCAAAAGCGATCCGGTCCGCCAGGCAAAGGATCACGTGCGGATCCTGCTTTTCCTATGCTCCCGCACCGCCCTCTCGGCCGGACTGTCCTCCCATCTGGCATACGCTTTGCAGGAGGCATACCTACAGGATATCGAAACGGCGGTTTCCGCAGCCAAAATCCGCACTATCGGGCAAACGATATTTCAGGATTTCGCGGGACGGATCCAAAATGCCAAAGCGCAGCCTGCCGTTTCTATGCCGATCCGGGATGTCTGCGATTATATCCGCCTGCACTGCACCGAAAAATGCAGTATTTCCGACCTTGCCAAACAAGCCGGATATGCGGAATATTACTTTTCCAAAAAATTTAAAAAGGAAACCGGAGTGAGTGTGAACGACTTTATCAAGCAGGCGAAAATCGAACACGCCAAAAAGCTGCTGCTGGATAAAACCGCCAGCATCCAGCAAATCAGCGAAACCCTGCAATTTTGCTCCCAGAGCTATTTTGCGGAAGTGTTCCAGCATTTCACCGGCATGAGTCCCGGCGACTACCGCAGCCGGTACGGAAACGTTTAAAGATTCGTTTCAAACTCCAAAAGTTTCAGGCAAAAAGCGCAGGGCTTTCACTTTACCCTGCGCTTTTCCTTATTCAGCCCTCCACTGGTGGGGGACACCCCGCTTTTTAAAAAGCTTGCCCGCATCACGCTGCCCTCCCCGAAGCGGGCCCGTATCTCGTCCATCGCCCGGTTTGCCTTTTCCAGCTTTTCATAGTCCACATTGTCAAACAGCGTGTACTGCCGGTATTCCTCACTGGTCAGCCGGGTAGCCGTCACACTCAGCAGCCGCAGGGGCTTATGGCCGTCCCACATTTTAAAAAGCAGGCTGCAGGCCGTCCCATAAATTTCCTCCGTCACATCTGTCGCGGAATCCAGCTGCATTTGCCTGGAACTGTTTTCAAAACCGCTGGTACGCATCCCCACCGACACGCCGCCGGCCCGCCGGCCGTCCGCGCGCAGGCGGATTCCCACCGTTTCACACAACGACAAAAGAATCTGCTTTGCATAAGCCATGTCCGTCACATCCACAGGCGTGGTCACACTGTTACCGCAGCCTTTGTACGCTTCCTGCAGCGCAAACGTATCGTCCGTCTCCCTGCCCCATGCAAAATTCCACAGCATTTCCCCATGCTTTTTCATATGGGCGCGCAGCATTCCGACGTCAGACCGCGCCAAATCGCCGATGGTATATATTCCAAGGCTGTTGCATTTTTCCACGGCCGCATGCCCGGCAAACAGCAGCTTTCCCACCGGAAGCGGCCACAGTTTTTGCGGAATTTCCTCCGGAAACAGCGTGTGCACCAAATCCGGCTTTTTGAAATCCCCGGCCATTTTGGAAAGAAGCCGGTTGACGGAAACACCGATGTTTACCGTAAAACCCAGCTGCTTTTTGATTTCTTCCCGAAGCCTTTCGGCAAACCGCTGCGGCTGTCCGGCAACCTCTGCAAAGCCCTCAAACTCTGCCCACGCCTCATCAATACTAAACGGAACCACCCGGTCCGTATACTGCAAAAGCAGTTTTCTTAAGCGGGCCGACTGTTCCACATATTCCGCAAAATCCGGCCGGATCACAAGCAGCGCAGGGCATTTTCGTTTGGCCGCCAACAGGGGCTCCCCGGTTGTCACCCCATATTTTTTTGCCTGCGTACTTTTGGCCAACACGACACCATGGCGCGCCTCCTCATCCCCTCCCACTGCGGACGCAACGGTCCGAAGATCCAGACTCCCCGGCTTTTCCCGCAGCCGCTTTAATGCGCTCCAACTCAAAAACGCACTGTTTACATCAACATGAAAAACAATTTTTTCCCGCACCATGTCATTTCTCCTGCGGCTTTCTCTCCTGTCTGAGCACATCCTGCATCACGCTTCTATAAGTTTCCATCATGGCTTTCAAAATCTGCCGCAAATAGCTTCTGGTCTGTGGATCCAGACTTTTCAGATACCGCAGGCAGATTTTCAAGTTATTTTTCCAGTCCTCCGCAAAATCAGCCAAAGTCTCTGCCTTCGTCTCCCCAATCATGGAAAATAAAGTATTGACAAAGCGCTCCCGCTCCTTTTGGGTAAGCGAAAAAATCCACCGGTTTAAAGCTTCGTTGCGATGCTGCTGCGCCTGTTGGATATCGGGCATTTTTACAAACGCCCCCTCTTCGATCTGCCACGTATAGCAATCATGCTGTGCCAAACCAAAGCCGCTGCTTTTTACCACCTCATAGGCTTCCTGGCTTTGCAGAAGCATCCCCACCAGGGAAGAGTGGGGCAAAATACGATGGATCCGCCCCCGAACCGCCTCATAGGCTTCCCCGGCCAAAATTTCCGGCAAAAACCCCGGTCCGTCAAAGCTGTAAACCCCCGAAATTTTGCTTTGCACATGTGCGTCTGCCCATACGGAAGAAAAAACCGCCAAATTCCCGCCCTTGGAATGCCCGCAAACCAAAAAGCCTTCGGGAAGCCGACAGCCTACCTGGTTTAAATAAACGCAGCTCATCTCCTGCGCCGGAACCACGGTTTTAAACGCCATATTAAAGTCTTCCTTCCATCCCACAATGGAGCCGTCCGTCCCCCGAAAAGCCACCACGGGACTGCATCCCTGCGGGAAAAAAGTAACCGCCCCAAACTGGGTTTCCCGCTCCTGCTCCGTTCTGGACCGGTAATAATTGCAGGTCATATTTTCATAGCGCCTGCATCCCAAAAGGGTTTCCCACAATTCCCTGTTTTCCTTTTCATACCATTTGTCCTCAAAAACCTTATCCGGATTCATGGTCTGCGCAATCTGCGAAAGCGTCACTGACGGTTTTTTCTCCCCGATTGTGGGAATTGCACCGTCAAACTTCAAATAGGAAAGCTGCGCCAGCATCAGCACATCCGCCTCCCCAAAAGCATGTTCCGAAAAGCTTTTGTCCCCAAATTCCCGCAAATAGGCAATCACATTTCCCAATTTACTCTTCCTTTCCCGTTTTAACCTTTCTGCCCGCCTTAGCGGGCGTAAATTCACGGTTGAAAAACTGCCGTATATGGTTTTGCAACCTAACCCTCTGCCTAAACCTTAAAATTCTGGTAAATGAACTCGGAGGCCGAATATCCCGGCCCATACTGTCCCAACAATATCACATAAAACAGCAGCGCATAAAGCACAATCCACCGGACGATAAGCGGCTTTTTCTCCAACCGCTCCCGGAGCCACCCTTTTTGCTGCTGTATCGTCACCCACTCAAACAAAAGCAGCGACACCAGCAGCACGGTACACTCCACCCAGTCCAATCCAAAAGAAAACAGCGTTCCGTCCACAAAAATCTGCGGATTAAACGTGGAAAATCCCCTGCCGAACATACGCACCGCATCCATGACCGACGCGTTCCTAAAAAACACCAGTCCAAACATCACCAGCACAAACGTACGTATCCGCTGCAGCCACAAAAATCCTCTGCTATCCGTCCGGACGCGGAAAAAAAACCTCATTTTTGCGAACAACGGCTCCGCCAGTTCCCCGAAAACAATATATGCCCAGTGCAGCAGACCGGAACCGATGATGAAATTCCAGCTTCCGCCGTGCCAATACCCGATGGTAAACCACAGCACAAACATGGCCAGAAACGTAGTCAGCTGCTTGGCCCGCTTCTTTCCCACTTTATCCCGCAGCTTTTTGGGCAGCTGCATGAAAAACTTTGTGCGCAGAAGGGGATAAAACAAATACTCCCGAAGCCAAACCCCCAGTGTCATATGCCATCTGCGCCAATATTCCGAAATATTGGCCGCCAAAAACGGGGCGTTGAAGTTCTCCGGCAGTACAATACCGAAGCACTCGGAAATGCCCAGCACAATATCCATACAACCCGCAAAATCCGTATAAAGCTGGAAGGTAAAGGCAAACGCGCCGACCCAGATTGCAAATCCCTCATAATTTCCGTAATGGTCAAAGATCTCGTTGGCAATCACCGCCATCCGCTCCGAAATAACCAGTTTCTTAAAAAACCCCCAAACCATCCGCTGCATGCCGAACGTCACCCTGCGGTAATCCAGCTTATGCCCTGCAAACAGCTGCCCTTCCATCTCCTGATATTTCACCACCGGGCCCGACACCATGGTGGGAAAATAGCAGGTAAACAGCAAAAGCTTTCCGTAATTGCGCTGTACACTGCCGATCTCATAGTACACGTCGAACAGATACCCCAAAAGGGTCAGGGTGTAAAAGGAAATCCCCAGGGGAGCCAACAGGGGCAGACGGAAAAACTTCAGCGTACACAAAAGCCCGACACAAAAAACGACAGCACAAATAAGAGCAGACTTTCTTTTCTTCTGCTCCTTTGTCCTGTCCATCAGGCGCGCCGCCAGATACACGACAAACACCGCCGCCATCGGATAAAAAACCACATACCAGCCGCCGTCCGCCACCTCTGCAAAAGACATAAAGTATACAAAACTGACGGCCAGCAAATACCCCCACTGCGCTTTCTTGGGGATGATATAGTATACAAAAAGCACCGCTGCAAAAAAGCACAGGAAGGAAAAGGAAGTGATACTCATCCCGTCCTCCTCCCGGTCTCAGATTTTCTGCAGGATGATGTCTACCATTTCTCCCACATTCTTCATGGTCATGATCTGTCCCATGGAAAACTTAATGCCAAACTCGGACTCCACTGCCGCCATCAGATTGATATGTTCCAAAGAATCCCAGTCCTCAATATCGTCCGCCGTCGTACTCTCGTTTACGGTGATGGACTCGTCGTCAAATACGTCGCGAAACACCCCGTTCAAGGTTCTGAAAACCTCTTCTCTCTCCATACTGCCCTATCCGGCAGCTGCCAGACCAGCCGCCGCTTCCTTTCTCAAAAATGAATGTGCGCAAACTTTTCTTACCAGTATAGCATGGATTTCCAAAATACGCCACCCTATTTTTCTGCTATGCCTGGAAATCCGTAACAGTTCAGCCTCCTGCCTTAAGCTGCCGCCGTTGGGGGCTGAACTGTTACGGATTTCCATTTTGCAGGCAGGGCGCCGCATTCTTCTAAACCCTGGGTTGTTTTTTATCTTCCCTTCTTACCGCTATATGTATTGTAAACCCGCTTCCCTTTGTCTATACTGTTCTTACAGCGCTGAAAAATTTTTTCGGAGGTTTTCGCCTTATGATTGATGTATATAATGTGGGAAAACAAATCGCCCTGCTGCGCAGGGAACGGGGATATACCGGGGAAACGCTTGCGGAGCGGCTGCATGTCAGCCCGCAGGCCGTCTCAAAATGGGAGAACGCCAAATGCCTTCCCGAAACAGCCGTTCTTCCCGATCTTGCCAAAGCCCTGAATTGCAGCATTGACAGCCTTTTATGTCCAAGGGAACTTTTTATTCTGGAAGCGATCTATACCGACGGGCAGACGCATCTTCCCGTCACCCAATTTCTAAACGACAGAGTGTATGACAATTCGCTTAACATTTATGTCAATGAACCGTTTATCGGCGCGTCCCTCGACAGCGATCGTTTAAAGGTTTTAACCGTAAAGTTTCAAACGGGAAAAGGAACTTTCTTTTCCTATGCATTACAAAACGACCCTTTCGTTTTGGGACAGGAAAAAGGCAAAGCCTCGCAGGAATTCCCGGCATCGCAAAAAGAATCCTGTTTCGCAAACAACCGGCCCCTTCAGATTATCGGCGCATATTACGGAAACGGAAAGGAATATGCTTCCGTCATGCAAAAAATGGAACATTACGAATATTTCAAATGGGACAAAATACCGGTAAACCACGAAACCTTTCCCAGCGCCACTGCCTGCAACGATACGGAATATTTGACATTGATATACTTAAACTCTGACGGAATCCATACCGTCAGCTGTCCGGAAAGCGAAACCCTTTACTATGGGAACCGCCGAACGCAGTTCTTTCTTCACGACTATACAAAATGCGCTCTGAAAAACGTGATGAAACTGTCCTGGGAAAAAGGAATGGAGTGTCCTTGGGCAGGCGCGCTTTACGCCGCCCTCCGGTATATGGGGGAACCTTATTCGTACCATCAGATTATGGGAATGAGCGGTGCCTGCTACCGGACATGTTTTGTGGACGTCTGGGATTACAGCTGCACGGACGCCCTTGTGGCTTATGATTACGCCACGCCGCTTTTCAAAAACCTGGGCTATTCCTTCCACATGGCATGTCGGCTGGAAAAGCGGGAAAGAAAAGCGGAGCGCCTCGCCATTATGAAAGACATCCAAAACGGAAAACCGGTTTTGGCTTCCAATCTGCGCATTGCCCCCGAATGGGGACTCATAACCGGATATACCGACAACGGCAGCCGGCTCCTATGCCGCACCTATTTTGACCAGGAAGTCTTTGACGATTTAGAGCGGGAGGACTGCCCAAATCCACAGGACCGACGCACCGTTTTTGAAGATAACCAAGGTTATCTTTTTAACGACTGCTGGCCCTTTCTAATCCTGCATTTTGATGAAAAAAAAGAAACGCCTTCCCCGCCGGAAGCACTGACAGCCTCCCTCGAAACGCTGATTGCTTCTTTCTGCGCCAAGGAAAGCCGGGGCTATACCCAAGGGGAGGAAGCCTATCATGCATGGATAAAAGCGCTTTCGTTGGAATCCGACTTCTGTCTTACCGACAATCCAAAGGCAGTCCTGCGGCGTTTGGGCGTGAACGATAATCTGCTGCTCTGCCTGGCGGACGCACGGCGCGCGGCGGCCGCTTACCTGCGCGAAAGCATTTCCCTGTTACCTGTAAAAAAACAGGCCGCTCTGGAAAAAATAGCGGCAAACTGCCAAACAATTTCCGATCTGGTTTTTGCATTCCGGAAAAAGCTGTCCCGTTCCCAGGCCTGCGCCGTCTCTTACCACATACGTGCCTTTGGCGTCTCCACGCCCCAACTGCGCCAGGAGCAAATTCGCCTGCTGACAAAAGCGCTGGAACTTGATACCCAAAGCTGTCGGCTGGCACAGCAAATACTGGAACGCGTTTGAAAATGCGCCACAACCCCCGCACGGGAATGCATGACGCAGGCAGGGCGGCACGGGCGGCGGGAGCATCCCCGGAAAAGGATCGTTGTCCCTCCCGCCGCCCGTGCCGCCCTGCCTGCGTCATGCATTCCCGTGCGG
>DERU01000114.1 GCA_002361095.1 Lachnospiraceae bacterium UBA3332 | reverse complement strand
GCTGCCCATGCCTGCGGACCCTCTTGCCTGCCTCCCGCCTTAAGCTGCTGCCACCGGGGCTGAACTGTTACCCGGCTCCGGGAAAATTTGAAAAAAGTATTGACAACACGAAAAAATACGTGTATCATGCAAACCGTAAAGCAAAGGCGCTTTGGAGATTTCTCCGAAGCTCCTTTTTTTGTACGATAGGAAATTTCATTTCCTATCGTACAAAAAAAGGCGGTGATGCGTACCCGCGCGTGAGGAAAAAGTTGCCTGACGGCAAACACGCCCGACGCGGCGTGTGCGCACAGCGCACACTTTTTTGTGCAGAAGGACAAGTGCGGGCCTAACCGTCCCGCCCGCCTCATGCCTGTGTGTCCGCGCGGCGTCCGCAGGCCCGGCACGCAAAAAAAGCCGCGCAGAAATGAGGAAAATTATGGCAAAAAGCATTCCCGAAATTTACGGCAGTCTGGTTTTTAACGACAAAGTCATGCGCGAAAAGCTTCCCAAGGATATTTATAAAGCGCTGCGCAAAACCATCGAAAACAACACGCACCTGGAATTGGACGTTGCAAATTCCGTGGCGGTGGCCATGAAGGAATGGGCCGTGGAAAACGGCGCGACCCACTTCACCCATTGGTTCCAGCCGATGACAGGTTTTACGGCAGAAAAACACGACAGCTTTATTTCCCCGGTGGACAACGGCCAAATCATCATGGATTTTTCCGGCAAGGAATTGGTAAAAGGCGAGCCGGACGCTTCCAGCTTCCCTTCCGGCGGCCTGCGGGCGACCTTTGAGGCCAGGGGCTACACCGCATGGGATCCCACTTCCCCGGCATTTATCAAGGACGGTACCCTCTACATTCCTACCGCTTTTTGCTCCTACACGGGAGAAGCGCTGGATAAAAAAACGCCGCTTTTGCGTTCCATGGAAACCCTGAGTAAGGAAGCGGTTAAAATTCTCCATCTGTTGGGACACAATGACGTAACCGGCGTCTCCACCACCATCGGCCCGGAGCAGGAATATTTTTTGGTTGACAAAGAACTGTACCGGCAAAGAAAAGACCTGATTTTCACCGGGCGCACCCTGCTGGGCGCAATGCCTCCCAAAGGGCAGGAGATGGAGGATCACTATTTCGGAGCCATCAAGCCCCGCATCTGCGCATACATGCATGAACTTGATGAAGAACTCTGGAAGCTGGGCATCCCCGCGAAAACGAAACATAACGAAGTGGCCCCGGCCCAGCACGAACTGGCCCCGATCTTTGATACGGCCAACATTGCGGTAGACCACAACCAGCTGACCATGGAGATCATGAAAAAAGTCGCGGACAAACACGGTCTGGTCTGTCTGCTGCATGAAAAACCTTTCGACGGCATCAACGGCTCCGGCAAACACAACAACTGGTCCATGGTCACCAGCACCGGCGTAAACCTGTTGGAACCCGGCCGCACCCCTGCGGAAAACACCCAGTTCCTGGTATTTTTGATGGCAGTCATCAAGGCGGTGGACGAATACGCGGATTTGATGCGTCTCTCCGTGGCCAGCGCAGGCAACGACCACAGGCTCGGCGCAAACGAAGCGCCTCCGGCGATTATCTCCGTTTTTTTGGGCGACGAACTGACTGCAGTCTTGGATTCCATCGAAAACGATACTTTCTTTGGAAAGCAGCAGAAAATCCAAATGGAAACGGGCGCAACCGTGCTGCCCCACTTTTTCAAGGACAATACGGACCGCAACCGGACTTCCCCGTTTGCCTTTACCGGCAATAAATTCGAGTTCAGAAGCCTTGGTTCCTCGGTCAGCGTCGCAACTCCCAACATCGTGCTCAACACCGCCGTGGCGGAAGCGCTCCGGCAGTTTTACGGGGAATTAAAAGATACCCCGCTTGCGGAAATGGATGCCGCCGTGCATGAACTGGTCAAACGCGCCATCTTAAAACACAAAAAAGTCGTTTTCAACGGCAACGGCTACACCGACGAGTGGGTGGAAGAAGCCGAAAAGCGCGGTCTTTTCAATTTAAAATCCACGCCGGAAGCCCTGCCCTGCTTTATCGCCGACAAGAATGTGGAATTGTTTACCCGGCACCGCATTTTTACAAAGACGGAGATTTTCTCCCGCTACGAAATCCTTCTGGAAAACTACTGCAAGACGCTGCACATTGAAGCGAAAACCATGCAGGATATGATCCGCCGTGATTTCCTTCCCGCCCTGATGGCCTACACCGACAAGATTTCCAATTCCGTCAGCAGCCAGAAATCAGTCCTTCCGCAGCTGCAATGCACTGCCGCCTGTAAGCTTTTGACGAAACTTTCCGGCTACTACGAAGACATTTACATTGCGGAAGAAACGCTCGAAGCCGACACCCAAAAAGCCGAAAGCATGCAAAACATGCAGGAAGCGGCCTTTTTCTACCACGAGACCATTCTCGCCGATATGGCCGCCATCCGCAAGGCCGCCGACTGCGCGGAAGCATATCTGCCCGATGATTTCCTTCCGTATCCGAACTATGAGCAGCTTCTGTTCTCGATTTAAACCGGTACGCTGCAATTGCGCGGACCGTACGCCACTACGAAGGAAGGAATAAAAACCATGGATTCCGTCAGGGAAAAATGCGGTGTATTCGGAATATATTGCCCCCCGGCCCAGGCTGCCGCCCCCGTACTCTATTATGGGCTGTGCGCCCTGCAGCACCGGGGACAGGAATCCTGCGGTATTGCCGTGTGCAACACCGACGGCCCCCGGGGCAATATCACATGGCATAAAGACATGGGGCTGGTGGGCGAAGTTTTTTGTCCCGACATTTTGGATAGGCTGCAGGGAAATATCGGCATCGGGCATGTGCGCTATTCCACAACCGGAGCCAGTACCGCAGACAACGCGCAACCCCTTGTTTTAAACTATTTAGTGTCTGCTGAACAGCTTAAA
>DERU01000009.1:2978-4535 GCA_002361095.1 Lachnospiraceae bacterium UBA3332 | reverse complement strand
TTTGTAGAGCCTTGATGCTGTGTTTAAGTATTTCTTCCAGCTTTCTTCATTCCTCGCCACTTCCCTTGATGTTTCTGCGGAAAGTGCGGAGATTAAATCGTATTTCCTCATGGCAAACCTCCATAAAAAATGGCTGCAAAATACATAAGCGTACCTTGCAGCCTGTTTCCTGTTACTTTCCGGCATTACTCATAAAAGCCATGTTCCTCAATGCCTTTTTCCAAAATGGTATGTATCAGTTCCTCCAGCTCCACTCCGTTAATCTCGCTGACCACAATCAGCTTTGCAAGGGTGTCTTTCTGTACGGATATGGCATACTGTTCCTCATCGGCACGAAGCTCATGGACACAGATGCCAAGTCCGTCCGCAATCCTGCATACCACGCCAAGCTCCGGCTCCCTGATGCCCGCCAGAATATCCATGATCGTCCTCTCTGGCACTCCTGACATTCTGGAAAGTTCCATAATGCTGACTTCTTCCTCTTTCATCATGTTTAATAACTTATCTCCTGTTGTAAGCATACTTTTTCCTCCCTCTATTTTTTCTTCCCGCCCGAAGGTTTCTTTTTGGGAAATTCCATGACAAATTTAAACTGCACCCCGCTTTTTTCTTCCCCGTCTTTGGTGTAGCGGTATTCCTCCGTACCGCTCGGAATGATATAGGCATCATAGGGCTTGCCCGCCTTGCTTTTTAACCCTTTTAACAAAATCTTCTTCCCGGCAAGCAGATCCTTTACCTGTGCATCGGTAAGCGCTGCGCCCATTACCCGGCTCACGTTCATGCCGCATTTATTTTTGCAGTACGCACCGAATTTCCCCTTTACTATCTGACCTCCGCAGTTCGGGCAACTCCCAAGCGTTTCCTGTTCCCGTGCGAACATCTTTTTCTGCTCGTCACTGACCTCATGGTAAGTGCGTATCAGTTCCGACACCATGCTTTCAATATCCGCCATGAAGTCCTCCATTGGAAGCTCCCCTTTCGCCACCAGCGTCAGGGCATTTTCCCAGTCGGCGGTAAGTTTCGGGGACTTTACCACATCGGGCAGCACCGTAATCAGCTTTAATCCGTCCTCCGTAGGTATGATCTGCTTTTTCTCACGCTTCACGAATCCGTCTTTAACTAACTTCTCGATAATATCCGCCCTTGTTGCTGGCGTACCCAAGCCTTTCCGCTCTGCGTCTGCCCCAATATCCTCCGCTCCGGCACGTTCCATAGCAGATAACAGGCTGTCCTCTGTATAGTGTTTTGGTGGTGACGTGAAATGCTCGCTGGTTTTCGTCTGCACGTCCTCAAAAGCCTGCCCTTCCGATAATTCCGGCAGCTTCCTTTCCCCGTTTTCTTCTTCCTTATCCCCGGCAATCTTAAAAGAACGCTTAAAGGCATCTTCAAAAGACTTCCACCCGTTATGCGTGACGGATTTCCCGGAAACCGCAAAAGTATATCCATTACAGGATAATTCCGCTTTGACCGTTTCATACAGATGCTTCTCCCCGGTGGCGCACAAAAGGCGGTTTGCAATCAGCGATAAGATTCTGCGCTCCGTTTCCGGCAGTGCCG
>DERU01000009.1:1680-2606 GCA_002361095.1 Lachnospiraceae bacterium UBA3332 | reverse complement strand
GCATGGTGGTCTGTCACTTTTTTGCTGTTGAGAATCCTCTTTATATCCAGTCTGGAAGCCTTATTTTCCTCAAACATCAGGGAACTGAACACCGCATCAACCACGGTTTCTGCTGTCTGCCCCATGTCATCGGACAAAAACTGGCTGTCCGTCCTCGGATATGTGGCTAGCTTTTTCTCATAAAGGCTCTGCGTATACTCTAAAGTCTGTTTTGCGGTAAAACCGAACAAACGGTTCGCATCACGCTGGAGCGTGGTAAGGTCATAGAGCTTCGGCGGCGCAGCGGTTTTTTCTTCCTTTAAAACAGATGTGACAAGAGCCTGTCCGTTCCGGCAGGCTCCCGCAATCTCATCTGCTTTCTTTTTATCATCAATGCGTCCGGTGGCGGCATCAATCCCGTCCATCAGGATATGCGCCATGTAATATTTTTCCTTCTGGAAATTCATGATTTTTGTTTCCCTGTCCACAAGCATTGCAAGCGTCGGTGTCTGCACCCTGCCTACCTTTAAGGCTTTGCCGCCATACAGCACTGTAAACAGCCTTGTGCCATTGATGCCCACAAGCCAGTCCGCTTCCTGCCTGCACAGTGCGGAATGGTACAGGTTATCGTAATCGCTCCCCGGCTGCAAATTCTCAAACCCTTCCCGGATCGCGCCCTCCTCCATTGAGGAAATCCACAGGCGTTTGACCGGCTTGTCGCAGCCTGCCATTTCATACACCAGACGGAAAATAAGTTCGCCCTCCCGTCCTGCGTCCGTCGCACAAACCACATCTTCCACATCTTCCCTGTGCATCAACTGGCAGAGTACGTCATACTGCGCTTTCGTTTCCGGCTTGACTTCATACTGCCAGTTTTCCGGTTTTACGGGAAGGCTCTCATACGTCCATTTCTTCCACTGTTCCCCATAGCTTTCCGGCTGTGCCAG
>DERU01000009.1:766-1356 GCA_002361095.1 Lachnospiraceae bacterium UBA3332 | reverse complement strand
GATGCCCCACGCACCAGCTCACAATATACCCGTTCCCTTCCATATATCCATCGCTCATTTCCGTTGCGCCGATTACCTCTGCAATGCTCCTTGCGACGCTCGGCTTTTCTGCTATCACTAAATTATGTTGCATTTATTCATCCTCCCCGTTATCGTCAAAGAAATCATCTTCGCCATCCTTTTCTTCTTCCCCGTCATCTTCGTATTCTTCTTCCCCATCGTCCTCCTCATCATCCTCGTCAAGAAATTCCTCTTTCTTTTTCCGGACTACTTTGAAATAGTAACCGCCGCCAATGGCGATAACTGCCACAATCCCAAGAATAATATAAGTTGCCATCGGATTTTCTTCTGCTTTCTCTGGCTCCGGTTCAGGTTCTTCGGTATTTTCTTCCCCGTTCCCATCTGGTTCTTCCGTAAATTCTTCTTCTGTTTCCTGTTCCCCGTTGTTATTGGGCAGTGCGCCCTCCGCCACAGGGATTGCGGACTCCAGAGCAGCGGAATTTTTCGGTAGGGTTTCGCTGTTGTCCGCTGTCACGTTCAGCAGGTCATTTTCCGTAACTTCCGTCAGGAAGTACACCATTTCTTCCTCC
>DERU01000009.1:0-425 GCA_002361095.1 Lachnospiraceae bacterium UBA3332 | reverse complement strand
CGATGCGGTCTGGATTGTATAAAACTCTTTCCCGGTTTCGCTTTTTTCCTTCTCCCCGTATTCTTCCTTTTCCTCCGATGCAGCCGCTTCCGCCATTGCCTGTTTTTTCTGTTCTGCCGGGCTTAATTCTGATACGGTGTTCCCGTCGCTGTCCGTTTTGGTATGCTCCGTCACCTGTGCGGTGGCAGAGGAAGGCTTGGTTGCCTGTGCATTGACCGGGAGCTGCTCTGCCGGGTTCTTCTCGCCGCTGTCCTCCTTTTCCGGATCGGTGTAATATGGGTTGGCTGTTTTATAGACCTCTGACATATTCTCGGCATTGTCCATAGCGGAAATGGTAAAATACTGATACCCCGCATCAAACTGCTGCAGGCGGATATTTAAGACACCGTTTGTAAGCTCCGTAAACTCATATCCGTTCACATACA
>DERU01000290.1 GCA_002361095.1 Lachnospiraceae bacterium UBA3332 | reverse complement strand
GATGCCATTGGGGCTGAACTGTTACAGGACACCCAGTAAACCAAAGAACCGCTGGCCTTCAATCCCATTTTCTCCTGCAGCGCCAGGGAAGGCGCATTATCGGTAAAAACATGTCCATAGGGCGTATATCCCCTGGCAAGCGTCCGGTTAATCAGATGCCTTTCCAGTGCCAATGCAATCCCCCGGCGGCGGTAACGGGGAAAAACCTCCAGCATGCCCATCCCGCCCTCGGCGTGGGTTCCGATAAAACCGGCCAGTACCTCCGCGCCGTCTTCCTCCACAAATGCGCCGTATAACGCGCCGTCCCCGAGCAGTTTTTCTATTTCCCTGCGGGTATGCAAATCATGATAGCAGGCAAACACGGCGTCCGTAAAACTTTCTTCCAAGGGCCGGATACGGCAGCCGTTTTCACATGCTTCAAACGGCTGCTTTTTGGTATAGGACAACTGGTAACAGGCGGCGCATTCCTTTTTACCAAAACGGGCCGTCACGCTCTGCGCCACAAAATCCTGATGGCAGACAAACACTTCCGTCCCCGTATCCGCCAAAGACAAAAGCCTCTCCCCGGCGTCTTTATGCAGGGCGGTAACCATGTGTACACCGGTTGCGCGGTCCTTTACCAGCACACCGTCCTCCCGCACACAAACCACCTCTCCCAGCCCGCGCCGGATGCTCTCCAGCATGTCCATGTGCAGCAGCCGGTTTTGTTTCAGGTAGGACAGCGCCCGGCCCGGCAGATCATATTTTTCATACAAATCCGGCCGGAAGCGTTTGGTCCGCTCAATGGAGCGTTCCAGTCTCCAGCCGTCCACCTTCTTGTGGTCGCCCCCAAGCAATATCTGCGGCACTTTTTTTCCCCGCCAGACTTCCGGCCTGGTATACTGGGGGTATTCCAACAGGTTTTGATGAAAAGATTCCGTTTCCCCGGATTCCCCGTTATGCAGCACCCCGGGCACCATGCGGGAAATGGCGTCGATCATCACCATGGCCGCCAGTTCCCCCCCCGTGAGCACATAGTCCCCGATGGAAACAAAATCGGTCACAACCTCCTCCAGCGCGCGTTCGTCAATCCCCTCATAATGTCCGCACAAAAAGACCAGTTCCTTCTCCAGCGCCAGTTCCCGCGCCATATCCTGATTGAATACCCGCCCCTGCGGCGTCACGTAAATGACCCGGGCCCGTCCGCTCTTTTCCAGCGCCGCCTGACAGGCATCAAAAACCGGCTGGGCCTGCATCAGCATTCCGGCCCCTCCGCCATAAGGATAATCATCCACCTTTTTATGGCGGTCTTGCGTGTAGTCCCGGATGTTCACCGCCTCCACGCTCAGAATTCCTTTTTCGCAGGCGCGACCCAAGATGCTCGTGTGCAGTCCGCTTAGTACCATCTCCGGAAAAAGCGTCAATATCTGAAAACGCATTTCAAAATCCTCCTACCCTCCTTAGGATACTGACACATTCCTTTCTCGCCTTACCTACAGCAACCCTTCCAGCAGCCGCACTTTCATCCTCCCCGCTTCCACATCCACTTCCAGCACGCATTGCCTGATGGCCGGTAAAAGCAGTTCCCTGCCGTCCTCCATCCGGATCTGATATACGTCGTTCGCGCCGGTCTCTATCACATCCTGCAAAACGCCCAGCCTGCTTCCGTCCTCCAAAAATACCCCGATGCCCAGCAAATCGGCAATGAAATATTCGTCCTTTTTCAGCTTTACGGCATCTTTTCTGTCCACATAAAGGCTCTTTCCCCTATATTTTTCGATCTCCTCTATGGTATCGTACCCTATAAATTTCAGAATCACAAATTTTTTAAAAAACTTTACACCCTCAATTTCCAATGTCAGGGTTTCTTTTCCTGTGTCCAAAATCACATTTTTTAATTTTTTAAAACGGTTTACGTCATCCGTTGTCGGAAACACTTTCACCTCTCCCCGCACGCCATGTGTGGTGGAGATAATGCCGACCTGCAGCCTCTCTTCCATACCAGTCCTTCCTGCCGTATAAAAAAATGTGCGCAAAGCGCACACTTTTTATACAATGTCCACATCCACTCTCTTATTGTCCTCTAATGCCGCCGCTTTCACAACCGTGCGGATTGCCTTTGCAATCCGTCCCTGCTTTCCGATCACTTTGCCCATATCGGAGGGAGCGACATGAAGTTCGATCGTAAGATCCTTTCCGTTCATTTTCTCGGTGACGACCACTTCATCCGGATTATCAACAAGTGCTTTTGCGATCACTTCCACCAACTCTTTCATAACCCACCTCCAACAGTCAGCCGACAGTTATCAAAAACTTTTTATTTCTCGATGCCGACCGCCTTGAAGATCTTGGAAACGCTGTCCGTAGGCTGCGCGCCGTTGTTGAGCCATTTCTTCGCCAGTTCTTCGTTTACTTTCAGCGTACTGGGCTCTGTGTTGGGATCATAGGTGCCGATCTCCTCAATGAAACGTCCATCCCTGGGGGATCTGGAATCCGCAACGATGATTCTGTAAAACGGATGTTTCTTGTATCCCATTCTTCTTAATCTGATCTTTACTGCCATTTTTCTTTACCTCCCACTTGGTTCGTAATATTGGTGCGTCCCGTTTCCCGGACGCTGTGTTACGCGGCTGTGCAATTGCCTGTATCCGCCGCCATTTATCAGAAAGGAAGCCGAAACTTTCCTTTTCCTCTGCCCATTCCCCCCATCATACCGGGGAGCTGCTTCATCATCTTCTGGCTCTGTTCAAACTGCTTGATGAAGCGGTTGACCATACTGATGTCCACACCGGCACCCCTGGCGATCCGGTGTTTTCTGGAAGGATTTAGCAGCTTCGGATTGCGCCGCTCCTCCTGCGTCATGCTCAGCACGATCGCTTCCATGCGTGCAAGCTGCTTTTCATCCACCATGCCTTCCAGTTCGGCAGCCTTGCCTGACAAACCGGGCATCATGCCCAAAATTCCGGACAATCCCCCCATATTGCGCATCTGCTTCATGCTTTCCAGGTAATCTTCAAAATCGAATTTCCCCTTCTTCATTCTGGCAGCCATTTCTTTTTCTTTACCGGCGTCTATGTCAAGATTCGCAGATACTTTATCAATGAGGGAAAGCACATCCCCCATACCCAGAATCCTGCCTGCCATGCGGTCCGGATAAAACTGTTCCAAATCGGAAAGCTTCTCCCCCGTACTTACATATAAAATCGGTTTGCCGGTCACTGCCTTGATGGAAAGCGCCGCACCGCCCCGGGTGTCCCCGTCCAGTTTGGAAAGAATAACGCCGTCTATACCGACTTTTTCGTCAAACTCTTTCGCCACGTTAACCGCATCCTGTCCGGTCATGGCATCCACCACAAGTATCGACTGATGCACCGTGACGGCCTCCCGGATCTCCTGCAGTTCCGTCATCATATCCACATCAATGTGCAGCCGCCCCGCCGTATCCAAAATCACAATATTGTTGCCGTTTTTCGCCGCATGCTCTATGGCCGCTTTGGCAATGTTGACGGGCTTATGCCCCGTCCCCATGGAAAAAACATCCACCTGCTGCTTCTGTCCGTTGATCTGCAGCTGCTCAATGGCTGCCGGCCGGTAGATATCACACGCCACCAAAAGAGGCTTTTTCCCCTTCGACTTAAACTTGCCTGCAAGCTTGGCGGTGGCGGTGGTTTTCCCTGCGCCCTGCAGGCCGCACATCAAAATGACGGTGGCCGCCTTGCCCGGCTGTAACGCAATCTCCGTCGTCTCGGAACCCATCAGCGCCGTCATCTCCTCGTTTACGATCTTGATGACCATCTGCCCGGGATTTAAACCGTTCATCACATCCTGCCCGACCGCTCTCTCTTCCACCGACTTGATAAATTGCTTGACGACCTTAAAATTGACATCCGCCTCCAAAAGGGCCATCTTGACTTCCTTCAAGGCAGTCCTGACATCCTCCTGGGTCAGCCGCCCTTTGCTCCGCAGGCTTTTAAAAACATTTTGCAGTTTATCCGTTAAACTCTCAAACGCCATCTAGCAACCTCACAGTTCTTCCAAAATCTGCCTGGCTATCCGTTTCACACTGTCCTCAGAACTTGTCGTCTCAATCTCCGCGACCCTTTGCTTCACCCGGCCAAATTTCTCCAGCAGATGAAGCTTCTCCTCATATTCCTGCAGCGCCCGGTCGCACCGCCGAATCAGATCGTGGACTCCCTGTCGGCTGATCCCGTACTCCTGCGCAATCTCGCTCAAAGACATGTCGTTACACACCACATCCTCATAAATCCCGCGCTGGTGTTCGGTCAGAAGTTCCCCGTAAAAGTCATACAGCAACCCCTGCTCTACAATTTTTTCCATGACAAACCCCTCACTTGCCCTATCATACAGGAAAGAGGGCAAAGTGTCAAGTGTTTTTTCTTTACGAACTTTTGTTTGGTAACAGTTCAGTCCCAATGGCAGCAGTTTAGGGTGGGAGGCGGGCATGCGGAACGGGAAACCGGCGGCAGAGGATCCGCAGGGCATGGGCAGCCCCCGAATGGCGGGCACAGGAGCGCACGGACGTTTCAGGATGCTGGATCCCGGACGGAGAAATTCCCC
>DERU01000300.1 GCA_002361095.1 Lachnospiraceae bacterium UBA3332 | reverse complement strand
CGGATGCTTGCTGCCACCACGTTTTCCCACGGTTCTGCGCAGTAGATGCGCAGACCTGTCTGAACTGTTACCCAAGCCCTTCCCCACCCCGTGAAAATAATAAAGTAACCATTGTATAAAACTTTTTTATCTGGTATAGTGTTCCTATTGTGTACCGTTATAATCTTTTCATAGGGAGGTGCCACAAATGAGCGAGATGAAAGAGAAAATGCACACCGGGGAACTTTATCTTCCCTGGGATGAGGAAATCATCCAGGAACAAATCGTTTGTCAGGACAAGCTGTACGAATATAACCTGACAAAGCCTTCGGAAGCCCAAAAACGGACGGCGATGCTACAGGAGATGCTGGGAGACTGCGGGGAAGGCGTATATGTCGAAGCGCCCTTTTACGCCAACTGGGGCGGACGACACTGCCATTTCGGGAAAATGGTTTATGCCAATTACCACCTGACCTGTGTGGACGACACCCACATCTATGTGGGCGATTATACCATGATCGGGCCGAACGTGACCATCGCCACCGCCGGTCATCCGATCCTGCCCTCATTGCGGGAGCAGATTTATCAGTATAATATGCCTGTCCATATCGGACGAAACTGCTGGATCGGCGCCGGCGCCATTATCATGCCGGGCGTCACAATCGGGGACAACACCGTGATCGGCGCAGGAAGCGTGGTGACCAAAGATATCCCCTCCGATGTGGTCGCAGTGGGAAATCCCTGCCGCGTCATGCGCCCCATCGGTGACCGCGACCGGGAATACTACTACAAAGACAGAAAGATTACCGTTCCCCTTGCCCAAACCGACAAACCGTGTTAGACTTTTGTCAGTGGGTAAAATGACTATGGATAAATATGAAATTTTGAAAAAATACTATGGTTATGACGAATTCAGGGACGGGCAGGAAGCATTGATTGATGCCCTGGTGTCCGGACAGGATGTATGCGGCATCATGCCCACCGGAGCCGGAAAATCCGTGTGTTACCAGATTCCCGCCCTCCTGTCCGATTCGGTCACGCTGGTGATATCGCCGCTCATTTCCCTGATGAAAGACCAGGTACGCGCGCTCAACCAGATGGGGGTACACGCGGCCTACCTAAACAGTTCCCTCACCTTTCCCCAATACAGGAAAGCGCTGGCGCTGGCAAAGGAAGGCCGCTACCGGATCATTTACGTGGCCCCGGAACGGCTTTTGACGGAAGAATTTCAGGATTTCGCGGCAAACACCAGCATTTTCATGGTTGCCGTGGACGAAGCGCATTGCGTTTCCCAATGGGGGCAGGATTTTCGGCCCAGCTATCTCAAAATCCCTGATTTTATCGCCGGTCTTCCCAAACGGCCCGTACTTGGCGCTTTTACCGCCACTGCCACCAGGGAGGTCCGGGAAGATATCATCCGGATGCTCTCGCTGCAAAACCCCCATTTGACGATTACCGGTTTCGACCGCAAAAACCTCTACTTTGAAGTACGCCATGACAAGGACAAATACCGGGGCATCCGGGATTATCTGCTCTCCCATCCGGACAGTTCCGGCATCATCTATTGTGCCACCCGCAAAAATGTGGAGGAAGTCTGCGACCGGCTGCTGGCGGACGGCTTTTGTGCCACCCGTTATCACGCCGGACTTTCCGACGACGAACGGCGGGCCAATCAGGAAGCCTTCACCTACGACGAGCGGCCCGTGATGGTGGCCACCAACGCTTTCGGCATGGGAATCGACAAAAGCAATGTCCGGTTCGTCCTGCACTATAACATGCCGAAAAACATGGAAAGCTATTACCAGGAAGCCGGCCGGGCAGGACGGGACGGCGCAAAGGCGGACTGCATCCTTTTTTACAGCGGCCAGGACGTGATTACCAACCAGTTTTTCATTGAACAAAACCGGGAAAACGACGAACTCACCGGACAAGCGTTGGAACTGGTCCGCCAAAGGGACCGGGAACGTTTAAAAAAGATGACCTTCTACTGCCACACCGCGGACTGTCTGCGGGATTACATGCTGCGCTATTTCGGGGAATACGGTTCCAATTTCTGCGGAAACTGTTCCAACTGCCTCCACGAGTTTGAGACGGTGGACATCTCCCAAATCGCGAACGACATGATCGGCTGCATTATCTCCAGTGGCATGCGTTTTGGGGTGAATGTGATTCTGGATGCCCTGCGGGGCGGCAAAGGGGAAAAGGTACTTCGCTTTTGTTTTGACCGGAACCGTTATTACGGCTCCCAGGCCGGCCAGACTGTTGTTTTTCTGCGCCAGGTACTCAACTTTTTGGTACTCAACGACTATCTGGTTGTCACCGACGACCAGTACCCGATCGTCAAAGTCAGGGAAAAAGGACTGTCCTTCTTTTCGGAATCCGGGGAATTCCGCCCTGTTCTCACCATGAAAGCGGCCAAAAAGGCGCCCCCTGCCCCCAAACCGGAAAAGACTTCCCAAAAACACGGTTCTTCACCGCAGGCGGGAAGCGCCCCTTTCGAGGAACTGCGCAAACTGCGCACCGAAATCGCCCGCGCCGAACATGTGCCGCCCTACATTGTCTTTTCCGACAAAACGCTGGAGGCCATGTGCGTCCTGCTGCCCCAGACAAAGGAGGAAATGCTCACCGTACACGGCGTCGGGGATTTAAAATATCAAAAATACGGCGAACGGTTTCTCGCGTTATGTAAAAAACTGTCAAAACCGGATCCGTTTTGAAAAAGGAGTTTTGAAATTGCATTTTTTCCGTAAAAAAGCGGCCACAGGAGCCGCTCCCGATTATAACGAAAGATGGCTGCATTACGGATGCCTGCTTTTGGGCGCGGCCATTTTGTCCTTCGGCATGTACAACATCCACAGCCAGAGCCGGATCACGGAAGGCGGGGTGCTGGGCATGACTCTGTTTTTACACCACTGGACCGGCATTTCCCCCGGCGTTTATTCCTTCTTTTTGGATATGGCATGCTACGCGGTGGGTTATAAAATGCTGGGTAAGGATTTTTTAAAAAACGCGATTTTCGCCACGACCTGCTACGCCCTGCTGTACCGGGCATGGGAAACGGCAGGATATCTGTTACCCTCCTTTGCAGACCGTCCCCTTACTGCTGCCCTTCTCGGGGGAGTTTTTGTGGGGGTGGGCGCAGGGCTGATTGTGCGCAAAGGCGGCGCCTCCGGTGGGGACGACGCCCTTGCGTTGATTCTGGCCAGGCTTACCAAACAAAAAATTTCCCGCGCCTACTTTTTTACGGATTTCGTAGTGCTGATGCTGTCCCTGACCTACATCCCCCCAGCCAAAATTTTCTTTTCCCTGCTGACCGTGACACTTTCTTCCGCCGTCATCGAACTTTTGCAGAAACAAAAACCTACGGCCGCCAAAAGCTGACCCACACCGTCCGGATAAGCACTGCCGCAGTTCCACCCTCACTCCAGCCTGAATTTCCTGCTTTTTTCAAGTCTTTCTTTCCATTTGTCCTCCTGTCCCTCCTGCGTGGGAAGATAATATCTTTTATCTTTCAAATTTTCCGGCAGACAGGTCATGCGGGCCATTTTCTCCTGCGTATCATGGGCATAGACATACCCTTCCCCATAATGTAAATCTTCCATCAGCCTGGTGGGGGCATTGCGTATCACAAGCGGCACAGGCTCCGAAAGCTGCGTCAGGGCATCCGCTTTCGCATTCTCATATGCGCGGTACAACGCATTGGATCGGGGTGCAAGGCTCAGGTAAACCGCCGCCTGCGTCAGGTTTAAAGTACACTCCGGCATTCCGATAAAATGACAGGCCTGATAAGCGGCCACGGCTGTCTGCAATGCCTGCGGGTCAGCCAGACCGATATCCTCACTGGCAAAACGGATCAGCCGCCTGGCGACAAACAGCGGATCTTCCCCCGCTTCCAGCATTCTGGCAAGCCAGTACACCGCCGCGTCGGGATCTGAATTGCGCATGGACTTATGGAGGGCGGAAATCAAATTATAATGCTCCTCCCCCTTCTTATCATACAAAAGTGTCTTTTTCCCCATGCACTGCTCCAAAAGTTCCCGTTTTACGGTGATAGAACCGTCCGGACACATCTCCCCGTTGAGCACGGCAGTCTCCAGCGTATGGATCGCCGTGCGGGCATCCCCGTTTGCAAAGGCGGCAATAACGCCCAACAGGCCGTCCTCTATATGGACTACAGTATCCCCAAATCCCCTCTTGTCCGTCAGGACACGGGAAAGCAAAACCGTCAGATCCTCTACATCCAGTTCTTTCAAAACAAAAACCCTGCACCGGGAAAGAAGCGCCGCATTGATTTCAAAAGAAGGATTCTCCGTAGTCGCGCCGATCAGGGTGATACTCCCCTTCTCCACA
Source organism: Lachnospiraceae bacterium UBA3332 (assembly GCA_002361095.1). Taxonomy (GTDB): domain Bacteria; phylum Bacillota; class Clostridia; order Lachnospirales; family Lachnospiraceae; genus Gallintestinimicrobium. The sequence continues at coordinate 1,560 of DERU01000300.1, read as the reverse complement.
TAAGGAAGGAATGCATCCTGCTGGGCTTTATTAAAACGGTGAATTTCATCCACAAACACAAGCGTACGGACGCCATAGACGCGGTTCTGCTCGGCCTGCTTCATAATATCCTTGATTTCCTTGATTCCGCTGGTCACTGCGCTGAAATTCAAAAAACTGCTCTTCGTCCGATTGGCGATAATCCGCGCAAGGGTGGTCTTTCCCACACCGGGAGGCCCCCAAAATATCATGGAAAAAATCATATCCTTTTCCAGCATCTGGCGCAGCAGCATTCCTTTTCCCAGCAAATGCCGTTGTCCGATATACTCCTCCAGCGTCTGCGGACGCATTCTCTCCGCCAAGGGCACTGCAGAAAAATGCATTCCGCCCTGTGCCTGCACATCAAAAAGCGAAAGCTGCTCCATCCGTCCACCTCCCGTTTCCACACAGTCATCCACTACATGTATTCTACCATATCCCTTCCCCAGTGACAACGCCGTCTCCCATTTCACAAAATCCGTTGTAAGAGCCGCGTTGCTTTCCAAGGGGTAGGGAAGGGCCTGGGGCAAACCGGGGAGCGGACGGCGGCGGAGGGTATAGGAGGCGCGGACGGGCCTTTTCCGGAAGCTGTATACAGGAAACCGCAAACAAGTTCTTTAAGGGTTGTATAAAATCATATGCAAAATGGCAGTTTCCCCGCCGCTGTTTCGGTATGAATGGATACAATCCCCCCGAAAACGTATACTTTCTCCCTTTGCGATAGTAAAGACTTTTTCCCCTGCATTGATCCCGATCGTTCCGCAAAAAACCGTTATAAATTCTGTTGTCCCCCGTAAATGGGGTTCCGACTGCCAATAGCTGCCCGGTTCTAATTCCAGATAATAAACCGCAAATCTCCGGTTCTCATTATCCGGGAAAAGGGAGTAATTCTTAACTTTGCCATCGTCCTCCAAAAGCGGTTGTATTTCAGACGTTTTCACAATCTCGTAGGAAGTTTTCGGGCGTACTGTCAATGCGTCAAACGGAACTTTCATACCGTTTGCCAGCTTCCAAAGAGTCGAAAGAGTCGGATTGCCCTCTCCGCGTTCAATTTGCGCCAACATACTCTTACTAACCCCGCTCAGCCTGGAAAGTTCTTCCATACTCAATTTATTTTCTTCCCGTAAGCGCTTAATATTCTTTGCAACGATCCAATTCATTGTATCCAAAAAATCTCTCCTTTCCCTATTGACAATATACTGCACAATATGTATTATTATAATGTACTGCATATGATAAATCGCACTACTTATTATAACAAACGGCAAAAATATTTGCCGTTTGTTATGGACAAATGCGCACGTCCGCACAGGGAATTCTGCTGCATCCGCAGCATGCGGACGTTGCAAATGGAAACGACTAAAGTCGTTTCCTATACATTATTACATTATAGAATTTGCGGCATGGTTTGTAAAGAGAAGAAAGGGCCGCAGAATGTGCGGTAATAACAGTTCAGCCCCAATGGCAGCGGTTTAGGGCGGGAGGCAGGCCCGCATGCCGGACGGAAGCGGGCCTGTTTCCCGCCTTAAACCGCTGCCATTG
>DERU01000240.1:742-2578 GCA_002361095.1 Lachnospiraceae bacterium UBA3332 | reverse complement strand
AATTTCCCGTTCCGGATATTGCCGCGGGAAATCCCTGCGTGCCTGCCGCCGCTTCCGCCCGGTCCGTGTGCCTGCCTCCCGCCTTACGCTGCTGCCATTGGGGCTGAACTGTTACGCGGACGGACATTTTCCGTGGCACAACTATTGCTTCCCTGATTCCGTTATGTTATGATAACAAAAGACATTTGCAAAGCAGACTGCATCATTTTCCAGTTCTATAAGGAGTGAAACCATTATGTCCAATTTTGAGGATTTTCGACAAATCATCGCCAAACTCCGGGCCGAGGACGGATGTCCCTGGGACCGGGAACAGACCCATATGAGCCTGAAGCCTTCTTTAATAGAGGAAGCCACCGAAGTACTGTGCGGCATCAACATTCTGGAACAGACCAAAAACCCGGACAACTTAAAAGAAGAACTCGGAGACCTTTTGCTGCATGTTGTCATGCATGCACAGATTGCGCAGGAAGAAGGCCTCTTTGACATGGACGACGTAATTGCGTGCATCAGTCAGAAAATGATCCGCCGCCATCCCCATGTCTTTGCATCCGCACAGGTTTCTGATTCTGCGGAAGTGCTCACCCGTTGGGACGACATTAAAAAACAGGAAAAATCCGGAAAAGAATGGATGGACAGCTATCTGCCCGCCGCCTTTACGGAAGCGAAGGAATATGTGGAAACCGCCAGGAAACGGAAAGAGGCAAAAATGAAAAAAATATAAAAAGCAGCACCCCTGCGGACAGCTTTCACTGCCTGCAGGGGCTGTTTGTCTTCTGCAAAACGTATCCATACTTACCCGGATCGTTGTCTGCAAAAGTCAATCCATAAATTCCACCTTACCGCTGTCAATGTGGTAAAGCGCCCCGCAAACTTTGATATCGGAACCTTCCCCATACCCCAGCTTTTCCCTGACAATCGATACGCTTCTTTCCACGTTCAGGCAGCTGGCGCGCACGGCATCTTTCTCTTCCCCGATCGCCTTGCGGATTTCGTCCGTTATGTATTTTACATAACCCGAAGGCACATGACCCATGGCAGCGCCCACCGCGCCGCAATTGGTATGTCCCAGTATCACCACCAGGTTGGTTCCCAAATGGTCTACCGCATATTCAATGCTGCCCAGCTGGTGGTTATCCATCACATTGCCCGCCACACGGATCACAAATAATTCCCCGATACCCGCGCAGAAAATACTTTCCGGTATGACCCTGGAATCGGAACAGGTCACTACAACCGCATAGGGAACCTGGCCTTCCTCACAGGTCTTCTTTCTGATCTGCGGGGAAACATCCCCCGGATTCGATGCCGCTTCCAGATAGTTTTTGTTTCCGTCTTTCAGCTTCTCCAACGCTTCTGCCGCCGGCAAATTTGCATTGTGCATAGGTACGTTCCTCCTTTTTGTTTGCCCTGAGAACCGCTTTTTGTCCTCATCTTTTTTTATTGTATCACATTCTCGCAATTTTACAACCCTGCGGCTTTGTCCGGTACGGAAATCAGTAACAGTTCCCGGATATCATAGGGCGTGGTCTGGTACACGTAATAATTCAGCCTGCTATTTTCTCCGCCGGCAATATATTTAACGCTATTTGCGCATATCCCACCACATAATACCCCGCCGGTAAAATGCAGCCAAAAAACCTTCCCCGTCATCAGATATACCGTTCCGCATCTTCTTTCGAAAACTGAAACTTTTCCTGGATTTTCTGCACGATCATTATATCCGGAATCCCTAAATCCCTTAGCACGGATACCATTGCCAAAATGCCTTTCTCCATGCCTTTCTCCATATTTTCCTGATCACGCATCAATAAAGTCATATACTCATGCCTCCATTCC
>DERU01000240.1:0-433 GCA_002361095.1 Lachnospiraceae bacterium UBA3332 | reverse complement strand
ATACTCATGCCTCCATTCCCTGTTCCTTTTTGCTTCTTTTACGGCTTTTTCCAGTTTTCTTACAAAATCATCCTCCGGCTTTTTTCCTGCAACATAATCCAGAAATGCCCTCAATTCCCTGCTGACATCATCCAGATCACTGTCCGTATTTAAGAATATTTTGGTTGTGCCGTCTCCCAGCAAAATACTCCGGTCTTCGCGGCATGTATTCACAAAAGTATAAATATGCCTTCCCCTTATCTATCAGTTGTAAATCAATCAGGCTCTGGTAATACCTTGTACGTTTTGGCAGTTCCCTTGTATCAACCACCTGCATCTCAATGTCATAAACAGTCCCTTTCCCATCTTTTACATATACATCAAGCCTGACACTTTTGGCATCTGCATCCGCGCTTATCCCTTTTTGAGTTTCCGGATACTCTATATGGTCTAT
>DERU01000091.1:617-5580 GCA_002361095.1 Lachnospiraceae bacterium UBA3332 | reverse complement strand
TGTTCAGCAGACACTAATTAAACATCTTTGCGAAATTCTCCAGCTTCAAATCCTGACCGTAATTTTTTTCCATATAATAATACATCCGTTTAATCACCGTACCCGAACCGTCGCTGCCGATCTGACGGCACATGTCCTGCAGGATACTGCAATATAGCCCGGTCAGCTGTTCCAGTTCTTCTACCCGGTTCATCTTTTCCATCAGTTCGGCAGTCCGCCCCCCCAACTGTCCGTACTTTTTTTCGATCCCGCTCCGGATGACCATCAGGTTATACAAAATCTGGATTTTGATATCCATCTCTTTCATCAGCTTCTTAATGCAATACACCCGGAACCGCTCCACACACTCCTCTATTCCCTCCAAATCCCCCACCTCAATGAGCATTTGGAACTGATCTGCGGAAGGGTTCTCCGCCCTTTTTTGCTCCTCCGCAATCGTTGCGATGGTGAGTACGTCATATTGTCCGAACAAAAACTCCTGCTCCAGCAAAAACCGGGCAAATTCATAAGAAAAACACAGATCATACCACCGGTTGACCGTATGTCCCACAGCGATCAAAAGCTTATTTTGGTTTCTTTTGGCAATCCGTTCATTGCGGGCCGACAATTTTTGCGCCCACTCCCGGTAATCCACGCTGCGGCCGATCAGCACCGTCTGGTTTTCCATCATCACTTTTTGCGCATAAAGCGAATCATCCCGCAAAAAGGCTTCCACTCGCCCCGCAAACTCTCCCTCTCCTTTTCCTTTCAAAAATTCCCGGTCCGTCAAAACCGCCGCGCACAAACTCTCTTCCCCAAAAGAAATATCATGCTGCGCAAGCTGACTCTCCAAAGCCTCCCGGTCTGCCGCCTGCAAAAGAATCTTTCGGAAAACCTCTTCCCGCGCGATATCGGCGTTGGCCGAATGAAAGTGCCGCTCCCCTTCCCTTTTGTCCAATTCCGCCCGGACCGTCTTTACACTGCCCGCCAATTCCTCCTCGTCAATGGGCTTTAGCAGATAATTTTTAACGCCCAGCGATATGGCGGATCTGGCGAACTCAAATTCGGCATAGCCTGTCAAAATTATGAAATGTCCCTCAAATCCGGCCTTGCGCGCCTCCCGTATCAGGTCGATACCGTTCATCCCCGGCATTTTGATATCCACCAGCGCCAAATCCGGCATATTTTTCAGGAGTTTCTGCAGCCCCTCTTTTCCGTCCCTACCGTCCTCACAGACCGTAAACCCCCCTGCCTCCCAGTCCAGCAAATCCCGGATTCCCCATCTGACCATCTCTTCATCATCGATTATCATCACTTTGTACATGCTTCCCCTCATTCTTTGCCTCCCCCAGGTTTTCGGCCGGCGGCAGGAAAATTTCCACTTTCGTATAGGCATCCTTAACGCTGTCGATGGTCACGCCATATGCTTCCCCGTACTTCAGCCTGACGCGCTGGTGTACGTTGCGTACCCCGATATGACGGCCGTTTTCCTGATAGCTGTTTAAGCTTTCCCGCATTTTTTCCAGCTGCTGCGGCGCAATTCCCAATCCGTCGTCCGCAATGGAAATCACCACATTTTCCCCCGCCGTATAAACCTTTATGTCAATAACGCCCACACCTTCCTTACCTTCCAGCCCGTGGATGATCGCGTTTTCCACAATGGGCTGCATCAGAAGCGGCAAAATCAGGCATGCCTTCAGACGCCCCTCCACATAAATGCGGTAACGGATTCTGTCCCCGAACCGGTACTGCTGAATTTTCAAATAATATTCCACCAGTTCCGTTTCCGCCGCAACCGTCACCTCACTTCCCCCTGCCTGCAGGGTGGAACGCATGATTTTGGCCAGCATCTTCACCAGTTCTTCGATATCCGTCTGTCTGCTTCTGCGCGCCCGCATCCGGATGGTTTCCAATGTATTGTATAAAAAGTGCGGGTTGATCTGGCTGGCCAGCATCTTAAATTCCGCGTCCTTTTGCTGGATCGTGAGCCGCTCCGCGTGGAGCTTTTCCTGATATACCTGTGCCAGCAGCCGCTGTATCTGATAGATCATCGTTCCCAGATAATCATAAAGCTCGCTGATCTCGTCGCTGCCGCCCAGCTTTTCCTCCAATTCAAAGCTTCCCTCCGCCGCTTTTTGCATCTGTGCCCGGAAACGTTCCACACGGTCGCCGAAAGACCGGGAAAACAGCAAAATGATCGTGACGGATAAAGCGGCGCTTCCCAGAAAAAATACAATGCTCTTCGCCAGCTGTCCGGTCACATCCCTGAGAATATCCCGGTACGCCAAAAAACTGACGATTTGGAGATAATCCTGGGATTCCGGCAGACTGATGGTCTCACAGGTCATCAGATATTCTTCTTTCCCAAGGAAAATATTTTGCTGTGACTGTCCGCTGTCTTTTTTGGGCAGAAATCCTGCGATCTCCTCCGGTTCTATGTTCTTCCCCAAATCTGCTTCCAATATCTCCCCGTTCAGCCAGACAAAGGTATCGCAATCCCTGCCCCGCAGCAGTGTCTGAAACCATTCCGGCCTGATGTAGACCGCCAGGACGCCGACATCCTCCCCCTTCTTTGTCTTTAACATCCGCAGCATGGACAATGCCGAATATCCGGCGGCCGGCACCGGCAGGCGGCGCCACAGCGCGCCCCCGTTTCTCTCCCCCGCCATGCGGTACCACTCTTCCTGCCTGATCTCCTGCGTTACGCGGATAAAGCGGGAATTTCCGACAATCGTCTGGTTATCCAGATAAATGTTCATCCATGCGATCGTATTGTTGTAATATCTGCCATAGTCCAAAAAAGAAGTGAAGTTGCGGTAATCGCTCACCATATCCTGATAGTTCCGGTATCGCTTTTGGGAAATTTCCTCCAGCATCGGATCAAAATAAAAATATTTCGTCACCGTGCTGACCGTATCTGTCATTTCCCTTACCTGCTGCCCTGCAGCCGCCAGTTCCGTCACTTTAGCATGTTCGTTCTGCCGAATCAGTATTTTGGATGTCCCCTGTATCAGGTACAATGCTATGACAAGAATCGGCAGTGCGCCGCCTACGATATAGACAAACAGCATCCGGTAACGCAGTTTAATTCCCGAAAGCCGGTTCCATAAAGTATGTATTTTCCGTATCACCCTGCATTCCTCCCGACGTTTCCCGTTTTTGTCCTTAACCGCTTTCCGCATCGGATATTGCCCTTTCCATCTTAACACAGAAAGGCAAAAAAAGCCACTGCGGGGCAAAACTCATCTGCCTCGCAATGGCTTTTTAGGGAATGGTTCTTTTTATTCGGCGGCCGTCTCGGTAGAAGTCTCTGTCTGCGCCTCCGCAGACTCTGTGGAAGCCTCGTCACCCGCCTCTGCGGTCTGGGTGGAAACTTCTTCGGTTCCCTCTACGGACTCCGCAGGCGCTTCGCTGGATGCCTCTGCGGATTCCTCAGGCGCAGCGGTGGATTCCGGCGCCGCTACAGGCTCTGCTGCCTCCGTGCCCTGCTCTACGGACTCCGCCACAGGTGTGGTCTCTTCCGCTGCGGGAGCGCCGCAGGCCGCCATGGATGCGGTCATCACTACTGCCGTTAAAATTGCTACTAAATTTTTCTTCATAATGTTTCTCCTCCTATAAAAACGGAACCTGATCGTTCGGTTTCCCTGTGCGGTTCCTTTTTACGAAAATGAGAATACCATGTTTGTCTGTGTTTGTAAACAGTATTTATACAAATTTTAAACAAATTATGAATTTCATAAGCTTTCGTTCACAATTTATTCACAATTTGCTTTTTGCACCACCTTATGCTAAAATAGTGGCAATACAAGTCAAATACCCTGCCGCAAAGCGCAAAAATCCGTTTTGCAGGCAGATAGGAGCAAGGCAACTATGGGAAAGCAATATATTTTGGAATGCTGCGTAGATTCCGCCGAATCGGCTGTCCGCGCAAAAGAAGGGGGAGCGGACAGGCTGGAATTATGTTCCAACCTGGTAATCGGCGGCACCACACCCACGGTGGCGCTCTACGAAGAAATCCGGAAGGCCGTGGACATACGGATCCACGTACTGATACGCCCCCGCTTCGGCGACTTTCTTTACTCCGAACAGGAAGCAGCCCTCATCTGCCGGGAAATCGAAACCTTCCGGCAGGCGGGTGCCGACGGCATCGTCGTAGGCAGCCTGCAGGCGGACGGCTCCCTGCACACCGGGCAAATGGAACGGTTTTTGGAACAGGCCAAAACCCTGCCCGTCACCCTGCACCGCGCCTTTGATATGTGCCGGGATCCCTTTGCGGCACTGGAACAGGCAAAAAGACTGGGCATTCATACCGTTCTCACCTCCGGACAGGCTCCCTCCTGCCTTGCAGGTCTTCCCCTGCTGCAAAAGCTGCTCTGCGCCGCCAAAGACCAAATCACGATTCTGGCAGGGGCAGGCGTCGACGCCCATGCCGTGGAAATCCTGCTGGCACAGACAAAACTTACCGCCTTTCATATGTCCGGCAAAAAAATTGCGGAAAGCGGTATGCGCTACCGCAATCCGAATGTCTCCATGGGGCTGCCCGGTATGAACGAATATGAACGCTGGGAAACGGATCCCCAAAAGGTGCGGGCCGTGCGCAGACTGCTGGACGGCGGCGTAAGCGCGTAGCCGCCGTCTTCCATGTGCGGTGGCGCGCGGAAACCATAAGGCGGTAAAAATCCATGCCAATCAAAAAGGAGGAATCATATGGAAACAGGTATTTCCCGAAAAGAGGCACTTACATTGCTCAAAAAGTACAATCAGGATCCTTTTCACATTCAGCATGCGCTGACGGTGGAAGGCTGCATGAAATGGTATGCAGGGGAATTGGGATATGGGGATGACGCGGTATACTGGGGGATTGCGGGTCTTTTGCACGACATTGACTTTGAACAATATCCGGACCGGCATTGCATTATGGCTCCGCAGCTTTTACGGGAAGCCGGCGTCTGTGAAGGTATCATCCACGCCGTCTGCAGCCATG
>DERU01000091.1:0-296 GCA_002361095.1 Lachnospiraceae bacterium UBA3332 | reverse complement strand
TCATCCACGCCGTCTGCAGCCATGGCTATGGTTTGACCGTGGACATTGCCCCGGAACATGAAATGGAAAAAGTACTGTTTGCAATAGACGAACTGACCGGGCTGATCGGCGCCGCCGCACGGATGCGCCCTTCCAAGAGTGTACAGGACATGGAACTAAAATCCCTAAAGAAAAAATATAAAACCCCTTCCTTCGCCGCAGGATGTTCCCGCGAAGTCATTGCAAAAGGGGCGCAAATGCTTGGCTGGGAATTGGACGAACTGCTGTGGAAAACCATTCTGGCCATGCGCTCCTGT
>DERU01000267.1:5757-6558 GCA_002361095.1 Lachnospiraceae bacterium UBA3332 | reverse complement strand
ATCCGCACGGCCTTTTTTTATGGCCTCCACCGTAATGTAGCGCACCTCCGACACCCGTATTCCCGTACTGCAAATGGTTTCCATCAACAGTGTCAGCTGTGTCTTCCCCAAATCGCTGGCAGCCTTAACAAGCCTGTTATACTCTTCCCGGCTCAAATCCTTTTCCTGATCCCGAAACATCCGTCTTTGTATGCGCAGAAAGCGGATCCTGCAATCCTCCCAGCCCTGGAACCGAAAAAACCCGTTTACCGCCGATATCATGGAATTGACCGTAGCCGGTGCGTATCCTTTTTGGAGCAGTTCTTCCTTCCACCCCACCGCGTTTTCCCGGCTCACTTCCCTGTCTCGCATCCAGGCAGCAAAAGCGTTTAAATCCCGCAGATATTTCTCAATGGTTCCCTTACACCTTTCCTCCGACAAAAGGAACGCCCTATAGCTTTTGATACCGTTTTCGGTAATCTGTCGTGTCATATAATCGGCCTCCCGCCCGTATCCTCCATCCCGTCACGGATAAATGCTGCGCATCCTCTTTTTCATTTGTTCCGGATCCGTACTGTAATTGACGCAGGTCTCCTCCGTAATCCTCTTTTGCATGTACAGATCCAGGAGGCTGTTATTCATGCTCACCATCCCTTCTGAGACGCTGGTGGAAATCACGTTATCAATCTGGTGGATTTTATTCTCCCGGATCATATTCCGGATGGCATTGTTCAGGTACATAATCTCAAACGCCGGCACCAGGCTATTATCCGTGGCCGGTAAAAGCTGCTGGGAAATCACCGCCTGCAAAACCATGGAAAG
>DERU01000267.1:3895-5422 GCA_002361095.1 Lachnospiraceae bacterium UBA3332 | reverse complement strand
CGCCTGCAAAACCATGGAAAGCTGTACCCGGATCTGCTGCTGTCCATCCGGCGGAAAAACATCCACAATCCTGTCAATCGTATTGGCGGCTCCCACAGTATGCAAAGTGGAAATCACCAGATGCCCGGTTTCCGCCGCCGTCATGGCAATACGGATCGTCTCATAGTCCCGCATCTCCCCTAACAAAATGACATCCGGCGCCTGCCTGAGGGCGGCGCGCAGCCCGCTGATATAACTGTCCGTATCCTGCCCCACTTCCCTCTGGGTGACCACCGCTTTGTCATGGCGGTGCAGATATTCGATCGGATCCTCCAACGTGATAATATGGCTTTCCCGGTCATGATTGATTTTGTCAATCATACAGGCCAGCGTCGTGGATTTTCCGCTGCCGGCCGCCCCTGTCACCAGTACCAGCCCCTTCCTCAGTTCCGTAACCCCCAATACGGTCTTTGGGATTCCCAAAAGTTCCGGCTTTGGCAGTTCAAAACGCACTACCCGGATAACCGCCGCAAGGGAACCCCTCTGGCGCATGATGCTGGCCCTGAAACGGGAAACCCCGGGAAGTGCAAAGGAAAAGTCGTCATCCCCACAGTCCCTGATGTGATCCATACTCCGTTTTCCGCTGATTTCATAAATCTCGGACACTAGTCTGTCAATATTTTCCGAAAAAGATTTCGTCTCATCCATCGGACAAATATTCCCGTTTACTTTCATGGAAATCGGAATACCCGGAATCATGAAAAGATCAGAAGCATTCTGTTCCACTGCTTTTTTCAAAATGTCCTCAACCATATTTCTCCTTTCCCCGTGCTTATTCTGTATCCCCGCCGAACACGGGCATGCGGGTATCTATGATTTCGCCGCTTTCATGATACACATAATACGATAGCACTAAACCGCCGTTTTGTCCAACCTCTATATGCAGCATCTGCCCGGACTCAGTCGGTATGTCACAGACTACGGTTTGGTCTTTTGTAACATATGCCGTGCCGTTGGCGGGAATCTGCCGTACTGCGGCATCTGCGGCCTCCTCCGGCGTCGTCCCCTGCGAAATCCCTTTCCAAAAAGCTGCCAGAAATTCCTGTCCCCAGCCGTCCGCCTGATAATAGGCCTCCACCGACTCCGCATGTCGCCCTGCAAAGAACAGGGCATTTTTCGCGTCGCTCAAACTCAGCAGACAAAAAACGGACATGCACAATATAAAAAAAAGAAATACAAAGGAGGCGGTTCCGATCTGTATCCGGTTTCTCATATTCCTGTCCCCTCCTGTATCATAGCCGCCCGTTCACCGGTCAGCGTATAAAGCAATGTTTCTTGCCCGTTCCTTGCCTCTACCACAATTTTTAACAGATTATCCTGCAGCGCAAGTTCCGCAGACAGCGACAGTTTCCCATCGGAATGCCGCAGCGCCGCATCCTGTGCCTGTTTTGCCACATTTTCCAGAAAAGTTTCCGGATCCGCCCCGTCCTTATCTTCCTCCGCACAAGCGGCAAAGGTTTCTTCCAATACCAAAGAGGCTTCCGTCAC
>DERU01000267.1:0-3700 GCA_002361095.1 Lachnospiraceae bacterium UBA3332 | reverse complement strand
ATACCAAAGAGGCTTCCGTCACGGCCCTGTCCATGGCCTCCGCATGCCTGCTCATCTGTTCCGCCTTTGCAAAGGCAAGGACAAAAATTGCCGCGCTGACCAAAAAAAATGCACATATCCACGACATCTCCATCAAAAACGCATATGACGTCTTCCTGTTTTTCATGTTCCCTTCCCCCCTGTCTGCCCGCTGCGCAGCAAAACAGCCGCCTGCCGGCCGCCTGCCACCGACACCGTGAGCAGTCCCTTCTCTGAAAGCGTAAATTTCACTTCCCCGCATTCCATGATGTCCAAGCCATCCTCCAGGGAAATCCCGCTTCCTTTTTGGGAAAACAGTTCCTTAAGCCTGCCGTCCTTTGTATAAATCCACGTTTCATATTCCTCTTCCCCATAGAACTGCCCAAGCACAAGTACCTCAATCCCCTCCTCCCTGCGGACCCGGACCGCCCCTTGTCTGTCATTCATCCGGACTTTGTTGGAAATGTAAGCCAAAACCGTATTTTCGCAAAATGTGCCATCGTCCCGGGCGCGGATATTTTCATACACCCGGCTCCCGATGAGTATGGTGAACAGAATGCAGACCAGATACACAAAAAACAAAAGAATACTGGCGAACCGGCCAATGTCCTTACCGGCCTTTTTTACGGAAATCCCCGTCATTTTCCTTCCCCCCTTGGCAAAACCGTGATATCGGGCATGACATTTTCCGCCCATCCGTCATAAAAAACCGCCCAGACCTCCCGGTCTATGGAAATGCCGTAATGCTGCTCCAGGTATTCCACGCTGGGCGGATAACGTCCCTCCAAAGCGTAACACTGTACCGTGGCACGGCGTATGGCCGCCTCCAGCGCTTTTTGGTTTTCCGCTTTCGCCCGTATGCCCGCCTCTCTCATGACGGTTACTGCGATAACCAGACAGGCCACTGTCAAAGCTGCCGCCAATAACGCCCCCGCTGCCGGATGCTCTTTCTTTTTGGGAATTACATGTATCATAGGAAAACCTCCTGCCTTATCCGATGGAAGACAAAATGCCCACCAACGGAAGCATGACGGATAGCAATACCGCCCCTACCGCAAGGGCAAGCACGGTTACGATTACCGGCTCCATCCGGGCAACCAGTGTGTCCAGCAAATCATAAGCCCTGCTGTCATAGTCTTCCGCCAACTTTTCCAACACGGTTTCCTCCCTCCCTGCCCTGCCGGCCACATACAAAACCTGCAGATCAAATCCGCCCAAAATCCCGGTATCCTTTATGGCCTCATAAAGCCCGACCCCCTGCAGAATTTTCCTCTTGGCGTCACCGATCTGCCCCGCCATTTTTTCGTGGAAAACCAATCCTTCCGCCGCCTCCATTCCCTCCTCCAGCGAAAGGCCGGACCGAAGGGTCACGGATAATGTGGCACAAAACCGGCTCACCGCTATATTACGGCCGATGCCGGAACCGCTCTTTAACCTTTCTATAAACGCAGGCTGCTTTCCCCTTTTTCCAAACAGCCAAACTACGAATACGGCAACGGCCAAAAGAACCGTTCCTGCCAGCATCACCCCGCTTAAAATGCCGCCGACCCGAATCGCCCTTTGCACCGCCACAGGAATCGCCGCCCCCAGCTGCTCATATACACCGGAAAAAATCGGCATGATCCGTACAAAAAAGACAAACAAAATCAAAACCAGCATAAAAACCAGCATGATGGGATAAACCGTGGCCCGCCTCAGCTGTTCCCGCATCCTGCTTTCCCTCTCGTAGTATTGGGAAAGTCCTTCCAGTGTCACGTCCAGGCTGCCGACCCGTTCCCCCAATGCCACCATTTTTTCCATATAGCCCGGGAAACAGCCCGCCTCCGTTACTGCCTGCCCAAAAGATTCCCCTGCCCGTACTTTTTCCGCCATGGCAGAAAGCTTTTCCTTTTCAAAGGGAACCGCCGCTTCTTTTGCCATCACCGCAAGTCCTTCTTCCAAGGGAACCGCCGCCTGCAAAAGCAGTGCGGTCTGCAGGCAAAACCATGTCAAACTTTTGCCTTCCAATTTCTCCGTTTTCATTTCCGCCACCTCCGCCAAGTGCTGCCCGGACCCCTTCCCGTCCGGATAGCCGTCAATAAATGAACTTTGCACTGTAATTCGCAGAGTCTTTTATATACTCTGCCATTTTTTTGTCCCCCTTGCCTGTCGAGGCAAAGGTCGGATCCATATACCTCCATTCTTTGCCGTCAAAAAAAATAATATCATCTATCCATCCCTCTTCTTCCGTATACACGCTTACCCAGGCATGATAAATATCCTTGGTATATCCGATCACCAGTTTCGCCGGAACCTCCTGCAGCCTGAGCATGGACACCATCAGGGATGCATAGTCAAAACAAATTCCCTTTCCGGTTTCCAAAGTTTTATCATTGTCCGGCAAATATCCGCTCTGCACCGTTTTGGCCTTCTCATAATCATACTGCAGGGAATCAACCGCATAATGGTACACGGCCTCCACCTTTTTAAGCGGTTCCGTAATTCCTTTTGTCAGTTCATCCGAAAATTCTACAATATCCGAAGCCTCATCATAATTGCAATACTGGTTGGGATACAAAAACGGGCGCTTTTCATCTTCCATCTTAACGGGAACCGGTTCGCTCACCGCCTGCGCATAACGCGTCCCTTCCAGCTGCTCAAAAACCGCAACCTTGTATGTACCGTTCCCTTCCGTCAGGGGAAATACCTCATACTCTCCTGAAGGCTTCAGGTCATAGGTATACTGTGAAGCTTTTGTCACCCGCACTTTAACCCTCTTGCTTTTTCCCGTATATTTTACCATGATATAGCCTTCGGAAACGTTGGAGGCATCAATCACAATACGGTCATTTCCATAAACCGTTTTTCCGTCCGCAGTCGGCGTCCGAACCGTTGCCGCATGCACATGCAAAACCGGCGAAACCGATGCCGCGGCAAAGAGCGGCACAATCGAAAACAGGACGGCCGCAACAAGGTGCTTTCCCAATTTCATATGTTTCATTCCTTCCGTTATACTGCTTTTCCCGGAGCGATACAAAACGCCACAATTCAAGGGAACTATGGCGTTTTTGTCTGATTTTATATGCTATTTTTATATGTATTTAGTACAATTCAGTTAAAATTTGCCTGCCTTAGCCGCTTCCTCCACGGCTACCGCAACAGACACCGTCATACCAACCATCGGGTTATTGCCTGCGCCAATCAAGCCCATCATTTCCACATGCGCCGGTACGGAAGAAGAACCCGCAAACTGTGCGTCGGAATGCATACGTCCCATCGTATCGGTCATACCGTAGGAAGCAGGGCCTGCCGCCATATTATCGGGATGCAGGGTACGGCCTGTGCCGCCACCGGAAGCCACGGAGAAGTACTTCTTGCCTTTCTCCACACACTCTTTCTTGTAAGTACCTGCCACAGGATGCTGGAATCTGGTGGGATTGGTGGAATTACCGGTAATGGATACATCCACGCCCTCTTTCCACATAATGGCCACACCTTCCGTCACATCATTTGCACCGTAGCAGTTTACCTTCGCGCGGGGGCCGTCGGAGTATGCCTTGCGGAATACTTCCTTCACTTCGCCGGTATAATAATCCATTTCGGTTTCCACGAAAGTGAAGCCGTTGATTCTTGCGATTACCTGGGCAGCATCCTTGCCGAGACCGTTTAAGATAACGCGCAGAGGTTTCTGGCGAACCTTGTT
>DERU01000197.1 GCA_002361095.1 Lachnospiraceae bacterium UBA3332 | reverse complement strand
CGCCGTCCGCTCCCCGGTTTGGCCCAAACCCTCCCCGCCCCGTGAAAAGTAACCACTCTTTTTGTAAATATTTACATTCGTTCTTGTCAACGGCAGGCAAACCGACGTATAATATGTATAAGAATTTCTTTTATTATTTTTCTTTTTTATCAGTTATAGCAGCCCATCAAACGTTTTGGGGTTACCGTTTACCTCACGGCCGGCAACTTTTCTGGTTCCCACCCCGAAAATTTGTGCCATTGCACAGCGTTTCCCCACAAAATGGGGCGTTGGCCGACGGCAGAATGAGAGGAAAAAATGGAAGTAAAAAACCGCTTTTTTAACCGACTGTTTGGCTTTAAATCAAACAAACCTGCGCAGGAAATCACCGACAGTCCCAAAAGCGCAGAGATGCCTAAAGAGACGCCTCCCGCCGTGCTTACCGTTGATCCGCAGCTGGATTTGGCGGATGGGCATGCCCTGTACCAGCTCTATTCCCTTTGGTGCAAACAGGCGCACAGGGCGCCAAGGCCGCTGCTTCGTCTGGACGGCCCCGACGCTTTGTCCCCGGAAGACACCAAGCGGGAACTTGCACGCCTGCAAAAAGAAATTACCGCTGCCGCTACTTCCCGTCTGAAAGAGGCTGCGCCGCGTCCCAAAAAGAATACCGCAAACCGGAAAGAAACCGATACCCGGGAACAGGATGATTCCATACAGGAGGAAACCCCTTCCCTGGACGCCCTGCCGTTTCTGTTCCTTTCTGCCGACCGGATGGCGGCCTGGCTTATGGTATTTCCGCCTACCAAGCAGGGAAAAGAACTGGATCGTTCCATGCTGCATCAGGCGTTGGAAAAAGGCCGCGTCACTTTCGGCGTGGATACCGATCTTCTGGACCATCTGCCGGAAGAGGCGCACCGGTATTTCCGCCTGCTGTTCATCGCAAAAGGAACGCCTGTCATACACGGAAAAGACGGATATATCGAAGATTTTTTCAAGCGCAGCATACAGCAGAAATTCTCGGTGGACGAACATGACCGGGTGGATTATTTTAACTTGAATCTGATTCAAAACGTTGAGAAGGGCGCGGTGATCTGCCAGGCCATCCCGCCCGTCGCCGGTGTCCCGGGAAGAACCGTGCGCAACGAGGAAGTTCCCTGCCGGGAAGGCAAGAAAGCGCCGCTTCCGAAAGGCCGCAACACCAAAGTCAGCGAAGACGGCAGCCAGCTTTTGGCCGCACTCTCCGGACGTGTGGAATTTTCCGGTCAAAGTTTTCAGGTGAAAACCGTGATGGAAATTGAGGAAAACGTGGACCTGTCTACCGGAAATATTGATTACATGGGGGATGTCCATGTCCGCGGAAACGTATCCAGCGGATTTTTTGTCCGGGCTGTGGGAAGCGTCACCGTGGACGGGGCCGTGGAAGCTGCGGAAATCGAAGCCGGCGGTGATTTAAGGGTCGCCAAAGGCATTGTCGGAAACGGCCGCACAGTCATCCGTTCCCGTCATAATGTCTATGCCAAATATATGGAAAACTGCGTCGTTCATGTACGCCAGAACTTGTACGCCGATTACCTTGTCAATTGCGAAATATACTGCGACGGCGAAGTCCAGATAAACACCGGCAAAGGCATCATTATCGGCGGCCATATCCGGGCCGCGCAAGGGGTTACCGCCAAAACCGTAGGATCCCGGTCGGAAAACCACACTTACGTCTATTTGGGCGGACAGCCCTGTGCGGATTTTGAGAGGGAATCCCTCGTACAAAAAGCAAAAGAGCTGGATGCGGAAATGAAAAAAACACAGCGCCAGCCGGCCGGCCCCGCCAAAACCAAGCAAATCAATAAAATCCGTCTGGATCTGTCCGTACAGAATATGAAGCTGGC
The DNA here is from genome assembly GCA_002361095.1 of Lachnospiraceae bacterium UBA3332. Classification (GTDB taxonomy): domain Bacteria; phylum Bacillota; class Clostridia; order Lachnospirales; family Lachnospiraceae; genus Gallintestinimicrobium. Next base: position 1,771 of record DERU01000197.1, on the reverse strand, counting down.
ACAATTCGACAAAGACCTGGAACAATCCAAAGAAAAACTGGAGCAAAAAGGCGGCTGCAGAATGCGGTGCGACCTGGCCTATCCGGGACTGGTCCTGACCATAAACAACGAGACCTTACGTCTCACACAGGAAACCAGCTGCCTTAACGGCAGACTGGTAAACGGGGAAATTCAGGTTTTGTAATTTGTTTTCCCCATATACTGCACTGCAATCCGGTTTTCCGGCTTTACGTCGCAAAAGTAAAGTACGGCCAAAAACAGCCATTCCAATGGTTTCATCAAAAGGTAAACCAAATCCGCCGCATAAGGGGAACGGATTGCCTTGGCCACCGGGAAACCATAGGTGTCATAGAATTGCCGGATCCTGCGGTGCAGCCGGGGCGTACGCTCCTCCAAAATCTGTTCAAAGGCATTTGCGATGCAAAGCTGCCTGTTCACAATGACCCAATGCCCGTGCCGTACACCGCGCCGCACGGGCTTTACGATTTTCTTATGTCCGCCTGCCGCTACCGTGCAAAGATAATGCTCGTCATAATATATATTCTGCGGTGCCGTCTGCAAAGACAAATTCCAATCGCTGCTCTGTGTCCATGCTTTTATGACCGCATCCGGCTCCTGCCCCAAAAGCACAAGCAGGCAGATCAAAATTCCCAAAAGAGGCAGCATCGCCACAAAAGCGGCGGCACACCACCGCTGTGACTTAGCCAAAACCCGATTACACCAGCCCAGAAACGGATAGCGGTACGTCCGCCCTTCCGCCGTCTTTGGATCCCACTCCCCAATCTTATTCCGGATGGTTTTGGCCGCTATCAAAATGAAATCCAGCGGAGCCAGGCAAAGAGGCAGATATTCCACATCCGTCCAAATCTGTATGATCCATAGTATACACTCCGCCACCCCCAGATACATCGCCGCCATGCTGCACACAATCACAAGCGGCGCCAGCTTTTGGGCCGGAATATAGGCAAGAACCGCGTATCCGCAAAGGGCCGTCAGCGCAACCGCCGCCACTGTCAGCCGCGCCTGCGTGTAAATCGGCGTATGTACCTGCGCATTGACCAGCTGCCTGGTCCAGTCGGCATTCAGGCAGATCTCCTGCAAAGACGCATATAACAGCGTATATAACACCCCTAAAAACAGTACGATGCCATCAAACAGCTTCCCCAGCCGCACCAGACGGGCGTTTTTTCCCCCCATGACCAGACCGGCCGCCTGTATGGCGGTCAGTACCATGGGATAGATAAAAAAGGTACCCAATAGAAACGATACGCTGAAAAATCCTGTTACCGAATCCGCCAGGCCCACCAGACCCACATTCGACAGCGTCAAAATCCTCCACAAGACCAGGCACGCCCCTGCGGCCGCTCCAAGGGCTTCCGCCAAAAGGACAGATGCCAGTACCGCATGCTTTTTACAAAACCCTTCCAGCCTTTTCATTTCCGCTTCCCTCCTAAATTCCATTTGCCAATTTCTGAGCAACCTATCCATAAAATACTACTCTTTCAATTGAATGTCAATATATTTTTATTGATTATCAATAAATTATTATTGTATTTCGGATTAGTACAGTATGCAAAGCCATGCATAAACATCCGGCCAGGCAAAACCGTAACTTACACTTTTCCGGTAACAGTTCAGCCCCCAATGGCAGCGGCTTAAGGCGGGAGGCGGGCACACGGACCGGGAAACCAGCAGAGGATCCGCAGGCATGGGCAGCCTCCGAATGCGGGCACAGGAGCGCACGGTCGTTTCAGGATGCTGGATCCCGGAC
>DERU01000209.1 GCA_002361095.1 Lachnospiraceae bacterium UBA3332 | reverse complement strand
GGTGGGCTATTCCAGGGCGGCGGAGGCATATATTGACCGTATCATGGCCAATCCCCAGTGGGGGTATATGGTACGGGGGATTTTGGATGACAGTGTGCCCAGGGGCGCCGTGTATAAAGGCGTAAAAGTGCTGGGCTGTATTGACAATCTGCTTTACATTTTGCCGGAGAACAAGCTGGACGAGATTGCGGTTACGCTTTCCCTGCAGGATTACGACCGTTTGGAGGAGATTGTGGATCTCTGTGAAAAATCCGGTGTGCATACCAAGTTTATACCGGATTATAACAGCCTGATTCCGGGCAAACCCTATACCGAGGACTTGAGTGGCCTTCCGGTAATCAATATCCGCTATGTGCCGTTGTCCAACACGGTCAATGCCGTCGTCAAAAGGACGATGGATATTGTGGGTTCTTTTTGCGGGCTGGTGGTCTTATCGCCGGTTCTATTGCTTGTCGGGGTGCTGGTGAAAACGACCAGCAAAGGCCCGGTCATTTTTTCGCAGGAGCGGGTAGGACAGCATAACCGGGTGTTTAAGATGTATAAGTTCCGTACCATGCGTGTGCAGGAAGAGACGGAGGAGAAAAAAGGCTGGACAACCCGCAACGATCCCAGGGTGACCAAAGTGGGGAGGTTTCTTAGGCGGACAAGCATGGACGAACTGCCCCAGCTTTTTAATATTTTGATCGGAAATATGAGCCTGGTGGGGCCAAGACCGGAACGCCCCCAATATGTGGAGAAATTCAAGGAAGAGATCCCAAGGTATATGATCAAGCATCAGGTGCGTCCCGGGCTTACCGGATGGGCGCAGATTAACGGCTACCGGGGGGATACTTCCATCCGCAAACGGATCGAATATGATATTTTTTATATTGAAAACTGGAGTCTGGGATTTGACCTTAGGATTTTGTTTTTGACGCTCTTTAAAGGATTGATCAACGAAAATGCGTATTAGAAATAGGTTTTGGCAACGGGGATTTACAGGACAGGAGAGAAAAAGGAATGGCAACAAAAAGCACAAAAGGAAGCGGAAAAAGTAAGAAGGGCAAAGGGACAGGCAGCCGCCGGTATGACGACAGATATTATGACGAGCGCTACGAAAGCGCAAGATATGCGCAGGGCAGCCGCAGCGGCAGTAAAAGCGGCAGCGGAAAAAAGAAATCGTCGGCAAAGCGCAGGAAAGCAAAGCAAAGAAGGCGTATTCTTATTTTTGCGGTGGAAATCATTGCGATTGTCGTGCTGGTGGGGGTGATTGCCAGCGTGAACATGATCGGTAAGATAGAGAAAATCCAGATCAATGAGGATGAGGTGGGTATCAGCGAGCATGTGGAACAGAACGAACAGATGAAGGGATACCGCAATATCGCGCTGTTTGGTGTGGATTCCCGGAAAGGAAAGCTGGGGAAAGGGCAGCGGACGGATACCATCATCATCGCTTCCATCAATCAGGATACCAAGGATGTAAAGCTGGTTTCCGTGTATCGGGATAGTTATTTGAATCTGGGCAACGATAAGTATAATAAGGCCAATTCCGCCTATGCGCAGGGCGGCGCGGAGCAGGCGCTGGTGATGCTCAACTGGAATTTTGACATGGATATCACGGAGTATATGACGGTGGGTTTCGACGCGCTTATTGAGACGATCGACGCGCTGGGGGGCGTCCAGATCGAAGTGCAGGAAAACGAGATCGAACATCTCAACAACTATCAGCGGAGTATGTTTGTGGAAAAGGAGGGGGATCCCCTCAATGAAAATATTGTCAAGGTAACGCAGCCCGGTCTGCAGACTTTGAGCGGTCTGCAGGCGACCGCCTACTGCCGTATCCGTTACGTGGGCGACGATTACATGCGGACGGAGAGGCAGCGGAAGGTTTTGATGGCCTGCCTGGAAAAAGCAAAGCAGTCCAATCCGGCAACGCTGGTGGAAATTTTGCAGAGGGTTTCCGAGAATGTGCAGACGAACCTGGACATCACGGAAATGGCGGATATTTTAAAGGATGCGGCCAGCTACCGGGTGGTGGCCCAGGGAGGCGTTCCGTTTGCGGACAACCGTACCGGCGGCAAAATCGGAAAGAAAGGGGACTGCATTGTCCCGGCGGATCTGGCGCAGAACGTGAAACTGCTGCATGAGTATTTGTTTGACGAGGTAGATTACCAGCCCTCTGCGCAGGTGCTGGAATGCAGCGAAAAGATCAAGGCCGATGCGGCCGGGGCAGGCATCCGGATGCAGTAGGAAGGGAAAGACTGGCCGAACCGGGTGGTTTCGGCTTACCAAAAGAGGACCGGCAGGAAGCTGACGGTCCTCTTATGCCATATGCTCATGGGGAGGGCGCATGAAAATAGACGTGATTATACCGACCCTGCGTCCGCAGACGCGGTTTTTGGAACTGGTGGAAGGGTTGGAAAACCAGTCGCAGCCGGTACACAAAATTATTGTGATGAATACGGAACAGGCGGAGTTTGAAAAGCTGGAGCCGGTTTCGGATTTTTTAAGAGAGCATCCGGCGGCAGTGCTGACCCATCTGTCCAGGGCAGAGTTTGACCATGGGGCGACCCGTAATGCCGGAGTGGGGCAGTCGGACGCCGCGTTTTTTGTGTGTATGACGCAGGATGCCCTTCCGGCGGACCGGTTTCTTTTGGAAAGGCTGCTGTGCGCCCTGCGCCAGGGGCCGGATGTGGCGGTGGCCTATGCCAGACAGCTTCCCGAGGAGGACTGCAATGAGATGGAGCGCTATACCAGACAGTTTAATTATCCAAAGGAGAGCTGCGTCAAGGGAAAGCAGGATCTGGAAAGGCTGGGAATCAAGACGTTTTTTTGTTCCAATGTGTGCGCCATGTACCGCCGGGACGTTTTTGACAGTCTGGGCGGTTTTGCCCCGAAAACGATTTTTAACGAGGATATGGTCTATGCGGCACGTGCGGTACAGGCGGGATACCGGATTGCCTATGCGGCATGCGCGCGGGTCATCCATTCCCATAACTATACGGCGATGCAGCAGTTTCGGCGCAATTTTGACCTGGGCGTCTCCCATGCGCTCCATCCGGAAATTTTCGCGTCGGTTCCCCCGGAAGGGGAGGGGAAAAAACTGGTGAAAAAAACGGCGGCCTATCTGTGGAGACACCGGCCGCAGGAATTGTGCAGGCTGGCCGGACACAGTGCGGCCAAGCTGGCAGGCTACAGGCTGGGGAAACGGTATCAAAGCCTTCCGGCAGGAATGGTGCGGTGGTGCAGCATGCAAAAAAGCTACTGGTAGGAAGCTGCCGCAGTGGATTGCGACGATGTGTTTCAGATTTTTTTATCAAACAGGACACAGAAAGTTCACAAAATTTTCTTATACTGATAGGCAGTAAAGAGTTTGAAGTTGCGGTCAGATTACAGGAAAAAGAGGTTAGGGGATATGTTTGACGAGAATCAGCCGGATCGGTTTGAAAACGGACGGACGGACGCAGGAGAAGGGGCGCGCAGGGAGCATGCCGCGCCGGACGTCCGGGAGAGCGCACAGGACAATCCGCAGGGGGAGACTGACGGGCGGGAGCAGGGTAACGGCCAAAACCGGCAGGACGATTATCCGTACCATAATTATTACAGCGACCGCTACCGCAGCGGGCAAGGCACAGCGGAAGGGCATGCGGGGGAGGAGGGATATCCGTACAGCGTAAACGGATACGGCGAGAATCCCCGAAAGCCCAAAAAGAAAGGGCAAAAGGCCAGGGTCGCAGTAGCCATCGTTTTGGCGGCGGTGTTCATCGGCTTTTGCGGAGGTGTCAGCTGGCTTGCGGTAAACAGCCTGCAGGAGCAGCTGGACGGTGACAGCGTTGTCCGGGACGGGGAAGATTCGGACGGCGCGGCTTATCAGGAGGCAGAGGAAAGCCTGCCGGAGCCTGTGCAGGAGGAAGAAGCCGCAATGGAGCCGGATAGGGAAGAGGCGGCGGATAGCGCGATCCGGGAGAGCAAAACCGTGACGGCCGTGGTCACGGACGTGACGGATGTGGTGGAGCAGGTGATGCCGGCCTGTGTCTCTATCACGAATAGCTATACCCAGCAGTTCCAGGATTTTTGGGGACAGTCTTATTCCCGGGACGAGGAGGCCAGCGGTTCCGGTATTGTCATCGGGGAAAATGACTCGGAACTTTTGATTGTGACCAACTACCATGTGGTGGACAGCGCCAATGTGCTTTACGTACAGTTCATTGACGGCCAGGTTCTGGAGGCGCAGGTCAAGGGGGTAGATTCCACCGTCGACCTGGCGGTGGTGGCCGTGGCCCTTTCGGACATCGGGGAGGAAACCCGGGACGCCATCTGTATTGCCAAGATGGGGGATTCGGATAATTTAAAAATGGGCGAACCGGCGATTGCCATCGGGAATGCGCTGGGCTATGGACAGTCTGTGACTACCGGTGTCATCAGCGCTTTAAACCGTACGCTGGAGGTGAGCGAGACGGGGACGAGCAACGCATTGATCCAGACGGATGCGGCCATTAACCCCGGCAATTCCGGCGGCGCGCTTTTGAACATCAAGGGAGAAGTGGTGGGGATTAATTCCAATAAAATCGGCGGCACGGCTGTGGAGGGAATGGGGTATGCGATACCGATTTCCACCGCGAAGCCTATCATTGAGGAACTTATGACCCATCAGACCAGACTGCGGGTGGCGGACGAGGACCGGGGGTATTTGGGGGTTTCCTGTATCAATGTCACCAGCGAAGTCACCGAGACTTTCAGTATTCCGGAGGGCGTTTTTGTGGCGCAGGTATATGAGGGAACCGGAGCCGACCGGGCCGGTCTCGTCCGGGGCGACATTATCATAGCGGTGGATGATACCAAGATCAGAAACCGGGAAGAACTGACAAAGTATCTGGGCTATTACCAGGCCGGGGAAACAGTAAAACTGACAATTATGCAGGGCAGCCCCAATGGATTTGTGGCAAAAGATGTGGAAGTCACGCTTTCCACCTTGGACGAGGTCAATGCGGGAAGCCTGCAAAGTTTGGAAGAAGAGCAGCCTGGCAGACGGCAGTGGCGGCTGCCGTGAGAAAGATTGTAAATTATAACAAACGGCAAAAATATTTGCCGTTTGTTATGGACAAATGCGCACGTCCGCATAGGGAATTCTGCTGCATCCGCAGCATGCGGACGTTGCAAACGGAAACGACTAAAGTCGTTTCCTATACAATCTGCAATCTCTGGCTTTGCGGCGTTGTGCGTCCCAAAGTTCCCATTGAATAAGGTGCCGCTTGGGCGGCGGAATGAGGAAAAGTATGAGTGATAAGGATCGGCAGGAGCAGGGCACAACTGCGGAACAGGCCAAACAGGATAGTTCTGGGGAAAAGAAAGAATACGAGGATGTGTGTTTTATCTGCAGGAGGCCGGAGAGTAAGGCCGGGAAAATGTTCCATCTGCCCAACAACATCTGCGTCTGTGACGACTGCATGCATAAAACGATGGATGCGGTCAGCCAGTACGACTATCAGGGGATGCTGAGCAATCCTGCGCTTTTTAATATGCTCAACAACCAGTTTACGCGCAAGTCGGGCGGGGAAGAAGAGACGGACAAGGAGGAAAACCAGGAGTCACAGACGACGAAAGGGTTTCCCAATATCAGTTTTATCAATCTGGCGGATTTGGGCAACGACGGGATTCCCAGAAAGCAGAAGATTAAGAAAAAAAGTAAGGAAGACAAGGCCAAGCCGGTTTTTGATATCCGTTCCATTCCCGCGCCCCACAGGATCAAGGAGCAGCTGGATCAATATGTGGTGGGGCAGGAGCACGCCAAGAAAGTGATTTCCGTGGCGGTGTATAACCATTACAAGCGGGTGGCCACGGGTACCATGGACGATATCGAAATCGAGAAGTCCAATATTTTGATGATCGGCCCTACGGGATGCGGGAAAACCTATCTGGTAAAAACGCTGGCAAGACTGTTGGATGTGCCCCTGGCCATCGCGGACGCCACTTCACTGACGGAGGCGGGCTATATCGGCGACGATATCGAGAGCGTGGTATCCAAGCTCCTCGCCGCGGCGGACAACGACGTGGAGAAGGCGGAGCAGGGCATCATCTTTATCGACGAGATCGACAAGATCGCCAAGAAGAGAAACTCCAGCCAGCGGGATGTGAGCGGGGAATCGGTGCAGCAGGGGATGTTAAAGCTCTTAGAGGGCAGCCAGGTGGAGGTGCCGGTAGGTGCTAACAGCAAGAACGCCATGGTGCCCCTCACCACGGTGAACACGCGGAATATCCTGTTCATCTGCGGCGGGGCGTTCCCGGATCTTGACAACATCATCAAGGAGAGACTGAAAAAGCAGGCTTCTATCGGATTCGGGGCGGAGCTTAAGGATAAATACGACCAGGATAAGACGATCTTAGAGAAAGTGACGCTGGAGGATCTTAGGAAATTCGGGATGATCCCGGAGTTTTTAGGCCGTCTTCCCATCGTGTTCACCCTGCAGGGACTGAGCGAGGAGATGCTTGTGCAGATCTTAAGAGAGCCGAAGAACGCGATCCTTAAGCAGTACCAAAAGCTGCTGGCTCTTGACGAGGTGAAGCTTACCTTTGACGACGGGGCGCTCCATGCCATCGCGAAGAAAGCGATGGAGAAGGATACGGGCGCAAGGGCGCTTCGCGCCATCATCGAGGAATTTATGCTGGATATCATGTATGAGATCCCGAAGGACGACAGCATCGGGGAAGTAACCATCACAAAAGGATATATCGAAGGGACGGCAGGGCCGCTGATCGCGTTAAGGAGCCAGCAGGTTATGCGAATCGGTTCATAAAATGGGAAATGCCTCATATACTTGGATAAAGTATGTGAGGTGTTTTTGTTATATGAGTACAGAAAACTGCAGGGAAAAAATATTGTCGCAGAAATATATGGATTTTATCATCCCCGGCTATCGGAGCGCGGACGGCGTGATCATCAGGGAGGATATGTCCTGCATCGTGCCGCTGGGGTTCGGCTACCGCTCGGTCTATGTAGATTCCGCTATCGTGGGAGAGCTGACGATAGAAAGATACGGCTATCAGGCAATCCCGAACTGCTATACGCTCCTTGACACGGGAGCCTTAAACCAGGCGGGGATCAGTACAGTGCAGAATTATCCCACGCTGCACTTAAGGGGAAGGGGCGTGATGATTGGTTTTATCGATACGGGAATTGATTACAATAATATGGTGTTCCGGGACGCGGCAGGCGGAACACGGATTGCCGGGATCTGGGACCAGACTGTCCAGGAAGGGAATCTGCCGGAGGGCTTTCCTTTCGGCAGCGAGTACACAGAAGAAATGATCAACGAAGCCCTCCGCTCCCAGAATCCTTCCGGGATAGTGCCAAGCAGGGATGAGAACGGGCACGGGACATTTCTGGCCAGCGTGGCTTCTGGGGGAGCAAGCCCGGAGAATGCGTTTTCAGGGGCGGCTCCCGAATCGGTGATCGGGGTCGTGAAGCTTAAGGAGGCAAAGGAATATTTGAAGGAGTTTTACGGCATCTACAGCGATGCGCCCTGCTATCAGGAAAATGATATTATGTACGGGATGAAATACCTTCAGGAACTGGCGGCAAAAAGAGGACTTCCCCTGGTGATCTGCATCGCTCTCGGGACGAATATGGGCCCCCACAACGGGACGTCGCTGTTGTCCCAGATGATCGATTCCTACGCGGATCTTTTGAATCACTGTGTGGTGATCGGCGGGGGAAATGAGGCGAGCAACCGGCATCACTATTACGGCGAAGTGGTACAGGGCGGGCAGGCGAAAGAAGCTGAGATACGGGTGGAGAGGGGGACGAAAGGGTTTGTGGCGGAGCTTTGGAGCCAGCTTCCGAATATCGTCACGACATATATCATCTCTCCCTCCGGTGAGCGAAGCCCAACCCTGTCCCTCAGACAGGGGAGTAAATTCAACTTAAGCTTTGTGTTCGACGGCACGGAAGTGGAGATCGAATACCGGCTTCTTTTGGAGAACAGCAATTCCCAGCTTATCTTCTTCCGGTTTAAAGGGGCGGCGGAAGGCATCTGGAAGATTGGCGT
>DERU01000160.1:1767-5914 GCA_002361095.1 Lachnospiraceae bacterium UBA3332 | reverse complement strand
ACAGTTCCGGCCGGACCGTTACAGGTTTATGATTCCAAATATAACTCCTACTAATATATCCCCCGAAGAAGGCAAAAGGTTACAAAAAAATAAATTTTTTTAAAAATTCACTGTCCTGCACATTTGGACATTCCAATCACCGGATGCCGGCGCTCAGACAGCCGGATAGAGTTCCGCTACAACAGAGAGCCAGCGTCCTGCCGTAGTCAGCCAAACCTCTTTGTAGGTCGCATTATTCCCGGCAGGCCAGTAAGGCTCATCCTCATTCTCCCATGTCTCGATCCCCACCGGCATTTCTCCTGTCATCTCTCCCGGATAATTGGCATACTGCTGGGCATATCTTTCTCCTTCCCCATAAATCAGAGACTGACAGAAAGGATTTTTCCCTGACATCCAGTACAGCTGTTCCCTGGCAATTTCCCTGAGTGTCTCGTCATTAAAATACCGTCCCACAATCGCCGCCCCTTTTCCCATGGCCAGATGAATCGCGGCATTTCCCCTGAAAGAAAACCATACCGGGAACATTCTGACATAATACCCGTTCCCGAGATCAATCCCGGCCTTTAACTGTTTCTCGTAGTTTGGCTTTTCCTTCTCATAATCCACAAGGAGATGCAGCAGTTTAAAGGTTTCGGGATCATTCGCCTCTTCCATGGAATGGATTCCTGCCGGAAGCATGCCGTAGGGAACCGCCATTTTATAGAGTTCTTTCAAATATTCCCCGTACAATTTCATGGCATCTTCCCACGCGCTGCGCCTATGAGAATCCGGGAAAGCCCGGCAAAGCGCCTCCAGTGCCTGCACGAAGGAATGGTCCCTTCCCTGATGCGCAAAATGCACGATCGTTCTGTGCTCCTCCTCCCGGTAGAAAAAGCCCTTCATGGGAACCCCGTCCGTTCCGGTCTCCTGACATGCCAGCAGCTTATCGCCGTAATACGCTGCCCACGCTGCAAACTCGTCATCATGTCCGTTCTGGCAGATCGAGGCCGCCGCCCACGCTGCCGCCGCATAATATTGGGAAAGTCCGCTGTTTAAAGTATGCTCCCACATAACCGGACGTTCCATTCCCTTTTCCTCAAACCTCTTCTGCGCAAAACGGAAATCCTCTTTCGCCGCTTCCACGCATTTCCAGGCCAGTTCCGGATCCTCTTCCCGGAAAACAAGTCCCGCCTGTGCTTCCACTGCGGCACAGAAAAAGTTTTGGAAAGCCTGATTATGCACCCGGACCGGTACGTCATCCACATTCCCGATCAGCCCGTCCGTCCAGAGCCCCAGCCCAACACTGCTTGCGCGGTAGCCGTCCCCAAAACGGCTCCTTAAAATAAATTCCAACCCCCACAATCCTTCTTCCATCAGCCGATGATACAAAAGCGGGTCATCCTTCACCCGTCCCGCCAGTTCCAGAATCTCCTGTGCCACTTCCGCAGTCTGCAGCATCTGCTGGGACATATCCCCGGCATCATGCCACCCGCCGCCGAAGGAGAGAAGGACTCCGTTATGCTCGGCTACAACATCCGTATGACACCGTCCATGTTTACCCGGAACCGGACAGCCGCATCTCTCACAGAAAATAAAATTAACGGCTTTCCAGATCACGCTTTCCATAACTTTCTCCCCGATTTCAAAAGGAGGTGTGGTAATTTTTCCGCTCTGAAGGCGGTAGATTCCCCCGGTTGTAATCTCACTGAAATCAAGGATCTCAAAACTGCCCCTTTTGTCTTCCACCTTCACGGTTTTCTTACGCAGAACCGTATGCCCGGCTTCATCGAGTACGCAAAAAATATCGCTGCCGGTGCCGGCTACCGCCGTTTTCTTCCCCCTGCGGTAATATCCCGACATCGAGTAAGCGATATGGTCTCTGTCACAGTTCCAGCCCTTTTCTTTTTCTGCGCTGGCCGTCCGGCAAAGTTCGAAGTCCGAGAACAAAAATTCAAATTCCGGCCCTGTGGAGGTATCCTGCCCGTCCGCATCCATGGAAACGGACAACCCGGTAATACGGTCCCGAGGCAGGGCGGCAAACTCCCAGATCACCTGATTCCATTCATGATTGACCAGATGCTGGCCTTCACGCATATAGGGATCCGGAACCGGCATTTCTCCTTCATTCCTGATATGAACACTCAGGTGCACACTATGGCTTCCCATGGAATCCGGTTTTACCAGAAAGCCAACCCGGTTGTATTCTTCCCAGTTCTCCCCCGGAAAAGCAAAATGCAGTATGCTCCGGAACAAATGCGCATTTGCCCCGTCTTCGTAAGGAAGGGTATTTCTCGTAACAGGCCCTTTGACACGGATCGCGTCCTGCCCCGTCTGTCCGCCCCCTGCCACCCTCTCCATTGTACCGATTCCGGAATGGGCAGGCATACGCTCCTCTCCGTTCCAAATGTCCCTGCGCCTGACGATATCTTTTCCTGCCCGTTCCGTCTCCAGGGACTTCTCCTGATGGAGGGGCAGCGGTGAATGAACATATCCTGTCTGAATCAACTCCCTGCGAAATGTTTCCCGCATTGTTTTCTCCTCTCTCCGCATGCGCTGCTCAGCCAATATGATCGTTGGAAATACGGCCCCGGCATTTGCGTGGATCTTCATTTAAATTTTTTTTGCGCACCAGTCTATCGCATTCGACAAAAGCCTGCGGAAGTTCTCATTTTTCCACACCGCCAACGTATGACCGGGCGTAATGACACAGAGCCTTCCCTGTCCCATGGTTCGTGTATAGCCCGCCGTCTGCCTTTTCCCCGGTTCGGATACGGATTCCAGAAATACCTCTTTATCCTCCGCGCCGATTTTCAATATGTAATGCTCATCTCTTTCCGTAAATTCACCGACCCCCTCCGTAACGGGATGGTTCCCCACCGGTTTCATGGTAACCGGACAGCGAAGCGGATGCGTAATGAAACTGTTCCCCACAAAATCACAGAACTCCTTACAGCTGTCCTCCCGAAAAGTATTGGAAGCATGGAGGGAAATAAAGCCGCCTCCTGCCTCCACATACTCCCTAAATTCTTTCGGCCCCACTTCGGTTACCGCAGGCTCAAACCAGGGCGCACTGTTGGCTGCATTGACTGCATTTCCCTTGGCGTTGATAATAACCGGATACTCTGCGATCCACGCAGGCGTCAGAATATCCTTTGCCGTGATCACATAATCGAACTGATACTTCTTCTGGTCCATATAGGACATGCCCATCCTGACCACATCTGCGGGATGCCACATATCGTCACAAATCATCAAAACTTTCATTTTCCCCCACCCCTTCTCTTCCTGTCTTCTGAATTCCCAGTCCTTTTTGGAGTAAACCCTTCCTGTGGGAATGAAAAATATCTTCTTAGATTGTGGATACATCTGGCAGCATTCTCCATCTCCGGCAGGCTCTCGTTTTCACTCTCCACTAACAGCCATTCAAATTCTGTCTGCGGCTGATGCAGCATCGCATTCCAGTCATTTTCATCCGGCTCTTCCCCCAGCACTACGTCAAAGCCTTTTTGCCGGGAATAGGGTTTCAGGTGAAGCATGATCCGCCTGTTCCTGTATTTCTCCAGAACGCTGACCGGATCCCCTCCCCCTTCCATACAATTTCCGCTGTCCAGTTCCATCACAATATCCGGCGACAAATTCTCATACAAAATATCAAATACCGTTTTTCCGTCATAACGGAGTTCAAATTCATGCCCGTGATTGTGGTAGGCCAGACGCATCCCTTCCCCTTTCATCCGCTCATTGACATGATTCAGCCATTCGATATAATAAAGCCATCGATCCTTACACTCTTCCCCCTGATCATGTCCCACATTCCATTTCCCGCCCAGGCACTGCACGACAGCCAGTTTGCATCCGCAATCCCGCAGGCGCCGTACCGTATTGCCGAAGGATTCTTCATGGAATCTCTTCCAGTCGAGATGCCATCCGACAATCTCCATCCCACTGGCACACAGGGCATCCCTGACTTTTTCTTCCAGAAAATGCTCCGGTTCTCCATAAAATTCTATTCCGCGATATCCCATATCCGAAAGTTCCGTGAAGGTACTGCGCATGTCCTTTTCCACTGCCCTGTGCACGGTATACATAGCCAGTCCCGTTTTTTGATCCAGCCCCATCCCAAATCCTTCTTTCTTTTTAACCTCCCTGCCCGCTTTAGCGGGCGTAA